>NZ_PPDA01000016.1:0-2959 GCF_002959835.1 Veillonella sp. S13053-19
GCTAGTAAGATCCCATGTAGACGACATGGTTGATAGGCCAGGTGTGGAAGAGCCGTGAGGTTTGGAGCTGACTGGTACTAATAGATCGAGGGCTTTACTTAAACAAAACATTAAGCAGAATGTGCAACAAATATATATACTTCTATGTGGTTTTCAGAGTACAAACTTTGACAGATTCAGTGGCGATGGCTATGAGGATCCACCTGTTCCCATCTCGAACACAGTAGTTAAGCTCATAAACGCCGAAAGTACTTGGCTGGAGACGGCCTGGGAGGATAGGAAGCCGCTGATTGACTAAAAGAAAAAGGTCTACCTAAAGGTAGGCCTTTTTCTTTTAGCTAGTCTTCGACTAGCTAGGCCTGCTAGAGCCGTCTCCAGCCAAGGTTGTAAAGGTATTATCTATCTAGGTGTCCGTGTCAGACGGAGCTGGGAAGGGTAGGGTGTGAGGCTACAGAGGAGCGTAGCGACGCATGGAGCCCACACATCACCTTCTTCCGAACGTAAGATTTACCGAGCTGCGAAGCAGAGAAGGGAAATCCACAGTGAGGATTGATAGGAAGCCGCGTCTAATGGTAGGAGGCCAACTACATCTCACCGATACCGCGGTGCGTAGCACCTATGGTATCGAACCGTATAGTAGCTGAGAAATTTAGATTTATGTAAATAAACTAGTTGTATAACTTCAAATATTGGTAATTAACCAATACTGAGATACGTAGTACCCATGGTATCGTACATTAGAATTAGTTGAATTAGTCTATAGATCGGTAAAATTCATCATAATTGCGTATTTCTTTATTTGTTATATATACAACTCCCAATACTTTTATACCCTCAAAAATAATCTATATATCATAGCCAACCTTATCTTTTTACATCTAATAGATCGTCGCAGCATATTCGTTCTTCATGTTTTTATAATCAAACCTTCTTATTAATAGTTATTATGTAATTAATTTTACTTTAATTTTAAATTTTAATAACCAATATCTATTACATATTCTATTCATGCATAAGGCTATCACTAATTTATATACATTCTTATAGAACCTAGTAAATACAAGCTTTTTAATTATATTTCTTATAATTAGTTATGTACCAAAATTTACTCGTTTCATTTATATCTCATAAAACTTTCACTATGTTTTCACGTAGTATCTTTATACTATCTATAGTTGATTGAGATCAACTAAGGAAATGGAGGTCTACTACTAATAACTTTTACCTGTCCCTTTTACAAATAATACAAACAACACAACACAAAACAATACAACACATAAAACAACACTTAAATACACAACAATACTCTCCCTGTGTATAAACAAAACAATACATATACAAAACTCTCTAATTATATATACCATCTCCCGTATATATAAAGGTAAAAGTTAGGTAGACATAAGAGCCCCTTTAAAGAGGGCTCTTTTTCCTTTTAAATTCACTATTATTTCATCATTTAAAAGCCCTTTCTTTCTTGACATTAGACCTAATATTTGTTAAACTAATCAAGTATCAAGCGAGGCTTGATGAACATAGGGGTATAGCTCAATTGGTAGAGTAGCGGTCTCCAAAACCGTTGGTTGTGGGTTCAAGTCCTACTGCCCCTGCCAAATTTGGATTGCGGTCTTCGGACCGCATGTCCATAAAATTACTCAAAAAATATTAAAAAAATGCTTGCATAGATGTAAGCGTTGTGTTAATATAAGTGAGTACCAAGTACATGACTCAGTAGCTCAGCTGGATAGAGCGTTTGACTACGAATCAAAAGGCCAGGGGTTCGAATCCCTTCTGGGTCACCAAATGAAAGCATCACAGCAATGTGGTGCTTTTTTATTTTATTTATTTCTATTAACTATATAATAAAAGGACTCTACATTCTTATGAGTAGAGTCCTTTGTTGTATGTAGATTTTTATACAGAAACTATAATAAGGGTTATAGGACAAAACGTGTTGGTTTTATAGGGGATGGAGCCAGTAAATTACTGCTTCCATCGCCATTTTAAGTTCTTTTGATAAACTTAGAGGGTGGACAAAATGTGTTGGTAAAAAGTCCCAAACCCCTTGATTTTACTGGCTTCAATAAGGTTATATCTTCTTAGAAAATCGTGTTCTAAGTGGAGGGAATAATCATGCTGGTAAGATGTATAAATTGTGGATTTTCTTGTCAAAAATATGGGAAAACTAAAGCTGGATCACAACGATGGCATTGTAAGCAGTGTAACATCACCTTTACACAAACTATTGATAATACTACTAAATGTTTTCATCGATTTCTAAATTGGTTATTTAGTAAAGAAACACAACAGGACATGCCTGGGCAGGGCCGTACATTTCGTAGACAGATAGCTGATTTCTGGCAAATATGGCCTATGCCGCCCAAAATTGAAACCTCGAGAGATGTGGTATTCGTTGATGGTATTTACTTAGCTAAAAAAGCTTGTATTTTGATCTGTTATGATGGTGAATATGTATTAGGGTGGTATTTATGTAGGTCAGAACAGTCTCGCTCATGGCAAGCTCTTATGCAGCGAATAGCGACACCCATTGTGGTCGTTTCTGATGGTGGACCTGGTCTTAGAAAAGCATTAAAAAAAGTTTGGCGTACCGCCAAGCTTCAACGTTGTATTGTTCATGCCGTATGGCAAGTGCATCGCTACACTACTAGACGACCTAAGACGTTAGCAGGCATTATGTTAAAAGATTTAGCAAGCGATTTATATAGTGTAAAAACACAGGAAGATGCACAAATATGGATTCAACGATTATTTAATTGGAGAGTGACTTTTAAAGAGTTTCTAAGTGAAATGACACGTGATAGTAATGATAATTTAAGAGCTACGCATGAACGCTTATTAAAAGCCTATAACTCTCTAGTGGTGTTAATTAATACAGAGACAATGTTTCGATATTTAGATGAAACATTGGTGTTAGATAAAGAATGTCCGAGGACTAATAACC
>NZ_PPDA01000017.1:0-21292 GCF_002959835.1 Veillonella sp. S13053-19
ACTCTCTAGTGGTGTTAATTAATACAGAGACAATGTTTCGATATTTAGATGAAACATTGGTGTTAGATAAAGAATGTCCGAGGACTAATAACCCTATTGAAGGTGGGGTAAACGCACAACTCAGACGTTTATTGCGGTACCATCGAGGGATGTCTGTAGAAAAACGCATAAAAGCGGTCTTTTGGTGGTGTTATTTACACTCACCAAGACCGCTTCCTGCAAAAGAAATACTTAAGGTAATGCCAACTGATGCGAGTATTTCTAAAATATATAGATCTATGAATGAAAGAGCCCAACTTCAAGGCATAATTCCAACTTGGGGGGATGCCATTTCTTGGGGTGATTTGCATAACTATGACAAATTATCTTTCAATGATTGGGATTAAAGTACCAACACGTTTTGTCCTATAACCCAATTTTATCCTACAAATTGTTGCCAGAATGGCATGTACACATATTCTAGGAATGTCCATACGAGCAGACCTGCTACAGCACCAACGATAGCACCATTGATGCGAATCCAGCTGAGGTCGTCCTCTACCTTAGATTCGATGAAGTAAATAAACTTCTCTGTGCTAAGGCCGCCGAGCACTTGGCGTATGATGGTTTCAATGAGGTCGTAGCCTTGTTCAAGGACATAGATCCCTATATCGTGTAATGTAACTTCAATACGGTTTCTAAGATCTTCAGATTGACCGTATACGGTCCACAATTCAAGGGCAATATTAACTAACACTTGAGCTGGTGTTTCCCCATTTTCATCCCCTACAAGCAATAGTTCTTCTACATACGGGCATAAATGGTTTTCAATGACAGATTCCCAGTCTTGTTCGCGAATCCAACGCTCCCACGCTTCATCGAGGGCATTACAAACTTCGCGATTATCTTCAATATTGCGAATGGGATCTACCCATTGGCGAAGCCATGCAGTCCGTTCAGGACTATTTGGTCGCTTCCAGTTTTCAAGCATAGCATAAGCCTCTTGAACGATAGCCTGTGCCAACTCATGGTAGTTCACCACATCAGTCGCTTCAGACATAGAGATGAGGAAATCAGACCAGAAGCCTTTTCTCTTTTTCTTATGAGCCTCTTCTGCTACAACCGCTGTAAGCCATGTCACCATAGCTGGATGGTTGATACGTTCTTGAATTACGTTCAATACCTGTACAACCATGCCTTCATAGCGATTATGTTCACATAAATCGAGCAATACGTGTTTTAACACAGGTACGAGGGAGTGTTTTTCTAGCAAACCGCGAATGCGTTTCGCCCCCCACTGTGCCCATTCTTCGCTCGTTTGAGATTTCCATAATAGATGCAACCCTTGATGGATTACAAGACGCGCTGCCCGTTGCCCTTCCGGTGATAGCAAGAATTTTTCAAACAATGGAACAAATTCCACATTATTTAACAATACCTTGCAACGATCCTTGGTCAGCATCTTTGTCTCAACCAGCTTGATAACACCATTGATAAGGCGATCTTTATTTCTTGGAATGAGCGCCGTATGGTATGGGAAACCGAGTGGCTTACGGAACAAAGCAGTTACGGCAAACCAGTCGGCTACGCTACCGATAAGGGCAGACTGCACAGCCCAGTAAAGCGGCTGATACCAGCTTTCAGAACCAAAGAAAAATTGACCTACGAAAGCAAAACAGTACAATAGAGCAGTCAAACCAAGAATACCATTTGCGCATTGCCGCAAGGTAAGGGATTTCAAATATCTAATCATTTGAGCACCCCCTCTACAAAAATGGTCAAGCCGTAGAAGATGCCGCCTAGGATAGCCCCTACGAGAGAGCCGTTAATACGAACCATTTGAAGGTCATAGTACATCTTGCCGCGTACGATTTGGGTGATTTCATCGGGTGAATAACGTGACAACTCCTGCCCTACTACTCTATCGATGAGTGGGTTTAATTTTTGTAACCACGGAATACTGCGAAGTAAGAAGAACCGTTCAAATGGCGCCTGCTTGTCTGGATTCAACAAGATTTCCGTACCGAGCACATTAAAGCGGTCGATAACGATGTCCATGAGGCGATTCCAATCTACAGTATCGCCGTCGATGAGCTTACCTTCCCATTCTTCTAGAACCATTCGGATCCATTGGTCTTTATGTTCCTCAATAAATGCTTGCCATTCCTTATTAGTTTCCAAATTATTGAAGAATCGAATCGCTTGGCCCCATACGTAGCGACCTAGCGCAGAATCGATGGACTCATTTTCCTTCAAGAATTGAACAGCCTTTTTCTGCACCGTTTCCACCAATCGTTCTGGTGAAAGCCCATCCCCACCAAAGGCAATAGCCAGTTCGCGGAAGAAGGAATCCTTCGTATAGGTTTTCATAATGTCTAGCATGACGCGATACAAATAAGGGTATACCTGATTCGATGCGATAACACGCTGACAGGTACGGTTAAAGTAGAGCCAGAAAATACTTGCTGTTTGGCGTTCTAACATGCAGCGGCCAAACAAGATAACGAGAGGCGTCGCCTTCCAGTTCGTAACACCTTTATAAACAGCCTTATTGATTTCTTGACGCATAGGCTCAATATCCATATGGGATAAGACTTGATTACCTACACCGTACAAGATTTCTTTAATCTGACCTTGTCCTACATCACTCATGCCGTATTCGATAATACGAACCATTACGCGTTCTTTTTTGATGGCATAATACATCTGCGGCACACGTAGCAACTCTTCACTGAGCATGGTACGCCCTATTTGAATAAGACGCTCCTTGCTACGCGGCAAGATGGCTGTCTTAAAAGGAATACCCAAAGGCTTCGTAAAGAGTGCCGTTACCGCATACCAGTCCGCCAAGCCACCAATCATGGCCGCTCCAGATACGTGCATGATAAACGCCCAGAACGTATCCTGTCTTTGTGGATATGCAATTAAAAATATAATAGCCATGACAACCAACAGGGTGGTTGCCACTGGTTTAGTTTTCATCATCACTTGATCCTAACTTACTGAATTACGTATATAGACTCTCCCCATATAACGTAGTGACCTCTAGTGTCACGGACTTTCACAAACTACAAACGGTGAAAGTAGATTTAGAATGTGCATTCGTCGCCATCTTTTTGAGGCGCCCAAATCGGCACATCTCCAAAGAGGGCCTCAAAATACACGGATGGAGTCCATAATGGACCATTTAGATGCATCGGAATAAAGGCTTTTTTCACGTCTACGCGGCGTAAAAACTCAATGCTGCCCCACTCCATAGCGTCTTCGAGACGATTATCGACAGGGAACATCGCCACATCTACAGACAAGCCTTCCAGCTCCTTAAACTCACGCCAAGCCATACGCTTTGCATCTGCATTATTTTCTGGTGTATCACCAAGCCAATGCCACCAGTTGAGGTCACCGGCATGGAAGATAGAATCAGAGTCGATATTAGCCGTATTTGTCTTTACGTAGAAAGAACCGCCTTCATCGGTGCTACCATACATATGGATGCCTACATCATCAAGTGTGGCATCTTGGCCAGGGCGCATGGTAATACATTTTTTCACCTTACCCTCTAATGGTACATCTTGATGGCAAATATAACGAGTTTGAGGACCATCAAACTCCGTAATAGACGGATTAAAGTGATCACCATGAGTATGGCTCACAAAGAACCAAAGCTCACGACCTCGTTTAGCTAATTGCCAAACTATATTATTAGGATCTTTATAATAATCAAACACATAGCAACGCTTGCCATCATCTACGACAAAGCCACTATGAGCTAAAAAAGTAACATCTAACATTATTATCAATACCTCTAGTTTATTGAGAATTTATATCATTCGTATTGTTTATTATACCATATTTTTATAAAGACAGGGCATGAAAGTAGCGATATAGTTTAGAATAATTCTCTTTAAATGCGACCGGAAGATTTCATATAGTCAATATATTGGTTACCCCAAGTTTCAAGGGACACTAGAACTGTTTTAAAATCTGCCCCTACTTCGGTAAGGCTATATTCAACCTTTGGTGGAATCGTACCGTATACTTCACGGTGTACAAGGCCATCATCCTCTAATTGGCGTAACGCTCTAGTAAGTGTTGCTTGTGTAATTGGGTATAAGCGGCGCTCTAATTCACGGAAACGCACAGGCCCTTCGGCTAATTCGTGCATGATCAATAAAGACCATTTGCCAGCTAATAACTTTTGACTCGTTGCAAAAGGACAGCGGCCCACTAAATCATGAACATTTACGAGTTGCTCTGCCATTGTAATTCTCCTTTTCTATATAGCTTAAGTAGCTCGTTATAACAAAGCTAAACCTCTATAGCTAAGCTCAACTATGTATAGCTATACTACTATTTCCATTTCAAGATTAGAAATATGTTTTTCTAATGTAGTTCAAATCATATCACAAATTTATCGTATTGCAAGCATTTTATAGTATCATTTTTTAGGGTACAAAATTTTTTGAAAAATTTTTGGTCAGTAAATATCATAATTCTATCACTTTTGATAGTACCTATCCTAAATAATTCTACTATTCAAAATAGTGGCACACTTATATAATGAGGATATCAAGTAACAGGAACGCCGTGAAGGCGCCATTAAAGGAGTCCCAACCATCGCAAAAGATGAGTTACAATTAACAAAATTTAAGGAGGTCATCTATTATGAAACGCATGCCAACATTATTCGTAGGTCACGGCAGTCCTATGATGGCTTTAGAACATACAGAAACAACCAACACATTTCAAACTATAGGCAAAAACATAATCAATAATTACGGTAAACCAAAAGCTATCTTAGCCATTTCTGCTCACTGGTATACAGATGGTACCTACATTCAAAGCGCAGAGAATCCAAAACAAATTTACGATATGTATGGATTTCCTCAAGAACTCTACGAAGTTGTATATCCTGCAAAGGGTGACAGCAATTTAACGAAAGAAGTACAAAAATTACTGGGTAACTCCGTTTCTATAAATGACACTTGGGGCATCGATCACGGCATGTGGACTGTTTTGGTTCACATGTTCCCTGATGCGTCCATACCAGTGGTACAATTATCCATCAATAAATACTTAAGCCCAAAAGAAGCCTATCAATTAGGCGTAAAGCTACAATCATTACGCGATGAAGGCTATCTCATCATAGGCAGTGGTAATATCGTTCACAATTTAAGCCGCTTGGAATGGGAAAATCCATCGGGCTCCCCTGCTACGATTGAGTTTGACCAATATATTAGTAACGCTGTATTAGAAAACGATGTAAATACTGTCATTAATTACTCCAATCATCCTCAAGCAAGCTATGCTGTGCCTACACCAGATCACTACCTCCCATTAATTTATATTATAGGGGCTAGCAATGGGGGCAAACCTACCGTCTTTAATCAAAGCTATAATACTGGATCTCTATCCATGACAGGCTTTATCTTTGAAGATGCAGAATAATAACCTACATACTAATACTATAAAATCTATACATACAAAAATGGCTTGCACCTATGGTACAAGCCATTTTTACATGTCTATTATTTTTCAAGGTAAGGTTTTAACTAATCCGATATGTTTTTTCTCCTTGATTAAATTATAGCAGTTCATTGATGAAGGGTTCCATTTCAGCCGGTTTTACAACAGGTTCAAAGCGCCCTACCACCCTGCCTTGCCGGTCTATGATAAATTTAGTAAAATTCCACTTTACTTCATCATCATTAAGATAATTAGGATCAATACCATTAAGATAATCCGTAAGCATTTCCGTCTTATCACTAGGTGGAAAACCTTGGAATTTTTGTTCTTTAATCATATATTTGAAAAGATCTAAGGCACTTTCACCGCGCACATCTGCCTTTCCCATAACTGGGAAGGTCACACCGTAATTTAATTTACAAAACATTTGAATTTCACTATTAGAACCAGGTTCTTCTTCCCCAAATTGGTTAGACGGAACAGCAATAATTTCTAGACCTTGGTCTTTATATTTCTTATAAAGCGCCTCTAACCCATCATATTGATGAGTAAAACCACATTTACTAGCAGTATTAACAATAACAAGCACTTTACCTTCAAATTCTTTTAAGCTTTGCTCTTCACCAGCTTTATTGAGTAAAGAGTAATCATATACAGTCATGATATGCCTCCTAAAAATAGAGTGTATTTGCACTTTCACAAGGACAAATACACTCTATATAACTATCCTAGATAGAGCTTTAACATATTACAATTATTATACTAAAAAGTTTTATTAACCGATACTATCCCAATAATGTTTTCACGTCATAGCCAAATTTAGCTGTTGTTTCAGCAGCTGTTTTTTGCCATTCTGTAGGTGCTGTGCCGTCTTTCTTAAGGAAGAATCCAGAGTCAAGATAGCGGATAATAATATAGTTGGAATCTTTTTGATCAAAGCCATTACCCCGACTGAAGTCAATGCCATGACCTGTATTGCGCGTTACAATAGCCTCCAACAAAGGTAATGTGATGGCATTCAATGTGATTTTCATATCAGGAGAATCAAAGATTTTTTTAAGGAATGAGCTAGGCTTTTCTTCCTTGTATACTAAAAGCTTACTAATCGTGCCATTAGATGCACATACTACGCGACGGATATCTGTAATAGGAATATCTACCTTGCCATTAGAGATAACACCGTTTTTAATAGTGATTTCTCGTTTACCCATAATGGAATAGTCCAATGGTAATTGAAGAGTATCCAAATTTGCAGGGAAGTCTGCTGTCAATTTATGACGAGCAAACGCGGCAATAATTGCTTTTGTTTCACGAATGTTGTGACCAGCATTAGATTCTGTACGGTCCGTATCTAAATCTTGGCCTTCCATATTTTTCCAATTGTGATCTCTAAACATAATCGTATAGTTACTATTTGAATTTAGATATCTTGTAAGATATAGCTCATTTACATCTTCAAAATTAATGTCAGTGATAACCGTACCATTAGCATCTTTGCAAAGTACACCATTGTAACTAATAGTTAAGGTACGCTCAGAACCTTCAAAAACAACGGGATTTGTGTCGAATACAGAAATCATAGCCCTCTCCTTTTCACGACTCTAAACACAATTACACTTGTACATATCAAGTGTATTCACGCAAGCATTGATTAAATATATTAATCAAATATTATTAACTTAATCATACACCTTCTATATAAGTTTAAACAACTACTATATTTTTCTGACAATCTATATTCTAAAATATCTGACAAACACTAGATGCTTTCACCAATATATTTACAATAGATATCAAACAATATCTGTATAAAACAAAAAAGCTGATTCCGAAGAATCAGCTTTTAGTATTTCATTGAAGCACTTCAAATGAAGTTTTAGTTGAAATTAGATGCTTTCAACAGCAGTGATTGCAGCAACCTCTACAATGTCTTGAGCGGAGCAACCGCGGGAAAGGTCATGGATAGGAGCAGCCAAACCTTGAATCAATGGACCAATAGCTTCAGCGTCAGCGAAGCGTTGAACCAATTTGTAACCAATGTTAGCAGATTGAAGATCAGGGAAGATCAAGATGTTAGCTTTACCAGCTACATGAGAGCCAGGAGCTTTTCTTTCTGCTACGGAAGGAACGATGGAAGCGTCCAATTGTAATTCGCCGTCGAATTTGAAGTCTACATTACGTTCTTTCAAAATGTTAACAGCTTCTACTACTTTGTCTACTTCTGGAGTGGAAGCGGAACCTTTAGTGGAGAAGGACAACATGGATACGCGAGGATCAGCCATACCAACAACTTTGCGAGCTTTTTCTACAGTGGATTCTGCAATATCAGCTAATTGTTCGCTAGTTGGGTTAGGCAATACACCACAGTCGGAGAAGATGAGTACGCCATCATCACCATATTCTTTTTTATTTGTGAACATAACCATTGTGGAAGATACAGTTTTAAGGCCTGGTTTAGTACCTACAACTTGTAATGCAGCGCGCAATACGTTTGCAGTTGGGCAAGCAGAGCCAGCAACCATGCCGTCTACTTCGCCAAGACGAACAAGCATAGCGCCGAAGAATAAGCAGTCGCCTTTCATAGTTGCGTCAGCTTTTTCAGGAGTCATACCTTTTTTTGCGCGCAATTCTACGAAGGTATCAACCATTTCTTGGTAACGAGCGTAGTTAGCTGGATCGATGATTTCAGCGCCTTCGATGGATACGCCAGCAGCTTTAGCAGCTTCAGCGATTTCAGTAGGGTTACCTACTAATACAGGTGTGCAGAAACCTTCTTTTAAAATAGTTTCAGTAGCTACCAAAACGCGTTCGTCTTGGTACTCTGGCAATACGACTTTTTTACCTAATGATTTTACTTGGTTTTTCAAATTTTGAATTAAATCCACGATTTTTGCCTCCTTAACATTGGCTTTACGCCATATCAATACTATTATTATAGCAAATTCAACCTATTGGTAAAAGTAAAAATTATTTCTCACCCTATCACTCCTAGTTTTATACCCTTTTGGTGAAAGTTGGAATCCATTCCAACTTTTCTAGTATCTAGCAATGAATTGGGATTTCATTCCAACTTTTACACCATTTTACGACTAATTAGGATTCAATTCCAACTTTCAGTAGAAGATTACGAAGAAAGCTTAACCCTTTTATTGAGCTGTTTACACATAAAAGGTTACAATAATAGAAACTACAGATTCTTTCAAATTCCTAATTATAGTCATACATCTATTAGGAGGCCCCATGGCAAATACAGAAACGACCATCAATGCCGTTGTTAATCCGCAAAACAACGATGCACCTATAGATATAGAGAAAACGATTAAAGCCTTAGAACGCAATAAATTCGTGGCCCATTATTTTGAAACGGCCGCCGAAGCCGTTGCGTATCTAAAAAACCGCATCCAAAACAAATGTGTAGCCATCGGCGATTCTCGCACTTTATTAGAAATAGGTGTTCATGATGCTTTATCTGAGGTCAACGAGGACATCACAGACATTCAGTGTCCCCTGCCCGGTGAAAGCTTTCGCGATACGGCGTTACGCACCATGGGACGCGATGTATTTCTCACCTCGGTAAATGCCCTTTCACAAACGGGAGAGATGGTGAATATCGACGGCACAGGCAATCGTGTAGCAGCCTCCTTATTTGGCTCCCAAGAGGTATTCTTTGTACTAGGTATTAACAAGATTACCCCTGATTTAGCCTCTGCCATTTATCGCGCACGCAATGTAGCGGCGCCCCTCAATAGTAAACTCAACAAAAAGAGTACGCTCAACCCTTGCGCTACATTAGAGCAACAATGTTATGATTGCGGATCTTCTGACCGCATCTGTAATGCCTTAACTATTTACTATAAAAAGATGCGCAATATGCAAACTATGGAAGTCATTATCATCAATGAATCTTTAGGCTTCTAATAGCTTGTGGACCATTGAGAAAGTCTTGAACACTTAACTGACCTAGTCCATTGACGACTCTATAAATCGTAGACCATCTAGGGTCGATGGCACCACTTTCAAGATCACTTATATAAGATTGAGCTAGACCCGATTTATCTGCTAATTGATACTGTGTCATGCCCAATTGTCTGCGCCAAAGCAAAATCAACACACCGAGTTTGTGAACTTCTTGTCGAATTTGTAAATCTCGACAACAAACGATAGGATTCATACCAACCTCTATCTACTTTCACACTCAACACATGCTTATGACCTAACTATAACGATTAACTGTTGGCGCTGACTAGTAGCAGTTGAAAAGTGATAACGTAAAAGCCTTAATAAAAACTAACATCCACATTAGTTCTATTAAGGCTTTTTTCTACGTCTATTAAGTTATGTCCGATTTCATCAATTCGTGGAATTTTAGTATATCTAGAAAGAGTTAAGGCTAAAAATACAGGTATTGCACGCAACAAACTCAGTGTTTATAAGCATTTATCGTGACTTCTATACATTATCTATACAGGAAAGTCAAATTTGAATTCTAATATCATCCTGTATTAGCCTACATCATAATAGGTACATATATGCATTTCCGCTCCACTTTTACCTTAATCTGAAAACAATAATAAAACATTACTAAAACAATATAAGGATTAAGACCTTATAGTAAAAAAATATTCAAATCCTTATAGTAAAAAGGGCCTATACTAAGTATAGACCCCTTAGATTATCTATATAAGATTATTCAGTAATGCTATCTTGCGCTTTTTTGATTTCCATGTATTTAACCATGCCGTCAACAGCTTTTTTAGCTTCACGCATAGCGAGTACTACAGTAGCAGGTTTATGTACTACGTCACCGCCAGCGAATACGCCTTTACGGTTAGTCATACCATATGGATCCTCTGCAGTAATGATGTAGCCTTTATCGTCTACTTGTAGGTTATTACCTTCACCGATGAGACGAGCATTTGGTTTATGACCAGCAGCGATGATAATTTTATCTACAGGCATAACTTGGAAGTTACCTGTGCCATGGATACCTGCACCATCGTCGTTAAGCGCCATGACTTCGTATTTGAAGCCTTCTACTTTATCTTTGCCTTCTACAGCTACTGGAGAAGCGAACCATTGGAATTGAACGCCTTCAGCACGTGCTTCTTCGTATTCAGACAATAATGCTGGCATTTGTTCTTGACTACGACGATACGCTACAGTTACGGATTCGGCACCTAAACGTACACATGTACGAGCCGCATCCATCGCTACGTTACCACCACCGATGATAATGACACGATCACCTTTTCTCACAGGAATTAGAGACTCATCAAGATCGCCGTTTTCTACTAATTGTACATTCGTCAACAAGTACATCGCTTGGAATACGCCGTGTACTTCATCATTTTCCATGCGTACTTCTTGAGGAATATGAGTACCAGTACCGATAAAGATGGAATCAAAGCCTTCAGCAAAAAGATCATCCAATGTTTTATCTTGACCGATAAATATATTACATACGAATTTAACCCCTAAACCTTCAAGACGAGCGATTTCACGACGTACAACAGATTTAGACAAACGGAATTCTGGAATACCGAATAAGAGTACGCCACCTGGTTCAGATTGGCCTTCAAATACAGTTACATTATAACCAAGTTTAGCCATATCGCCTGCGACGGACAAACCTGCAGGACCAGAACCTACTACAGCTACATTACCAAGATTTTGTTGGATTTTCTTAGGTTTGCGAAGTTCATTGATGCTTTCAAAGTCAGCAGCAAAGCGTTCCAATTTACCGATATTGATAGGCGGTTTTTTCGCCTTGTTCATAATACAATTGCCTTCACATTGATTTTCACGTGGACATACGCGACCACAAATGGATGGCAAGTTGGTCCGTTCTGCCAAAATATCGTTGGCTAAACCAAAGTTACCGTGTGCGATGGCTTGGATGAAACGAGGAATTTCGTTTTCAATAGGACAACCCATTTGGCACAATGGTCTTGGACAGTTGAGACAACGTTTCGCCTCGGCGAGCGCTTCCTCCATCGTATAATCCGCATCAAAATGTAGTGGTTTTAATTCGTTACTCATGGCACATGCCTCCTAATAAGGATCCAGTACTATACTTATACAGCGTTGCATGCACCTAAACATTCCGATGAGCCCTCTCACATAGGGATGCCGCCACATGCTGCTAACATTTATCTTTTGTAACCATTCGATAGACGTGTGGTCACTGGTCAGACACACACTATTCTATAGTATATTCTAAATTGTGAAAGTCGAAACCGTCAAGCAAATCTCATAGGTTGTGTATACGGATATAGGCCCTATGCATGCAAGGATTGCATAGAAAAAGAGGCGCCCTCAGGCACCTCTTTACATAGCGATGTGTAGTTCCCGATTTTAATCGTTTACTATTTGCCTTTAAGGGTACGATCGAAGAGGTCATTAATGATATTTACCAAAACTAGTGTCAACTTTTGCATAATCCCGTTAACATGTATACTAATAAGAGATACATAAATAGTGAAATAGTTCCTATCTTGGCTTGAAGAAGAAAAACAGCTATTAAAAGAACAGCTCCACAAGTAATATTCCTATGAATTGAATATTTCAATGAATTAAATATTCTTTATACGAGGCCAACTATGAATCCAGCCGAATTTACATCAACTTATTATATCGATCGCCGTGGGTCGCACTCCCGCAAATGGGACGGCCAACATTTAAAATTTAATCGCACTGACCTATTGCCTCTATGGGTAGCAGATATGGATTTCATGCCACCTCGGTGCATACAAGAGGCTATTTGTACCTATGTGAAAGCAAATCCTTTAGGCTACACCATGACAAATCCTAACTATCTTGAAGCAGTGATAGATTGGTATAAGCGGCGCCATAACTGTATACTTTCAAAAGACTGGCTCACCAGCGCTCCGAACGTCATTACAGGCATTATGTGGTGTATCGCAGCTTTCACAAAAACAAATGATGCCATCGCAGTCCTCACGCCCGTATATGGAGCATTTGATGCGAGTGCCAGCGATGCTAAGCGCCCTATTATTGCAGTCCCTATGAATCGCAATGAAGATAACCGGTATTCTGTTGATTACTCAGCCTTTGAAGCGGCTATCGTTAAACATGATGTCAAAGTATTCATTCACTGCACCCCCCACAATCCAGTGGGCCATGTATGGACCGAAGACGAGATGGACCAGCTATTTAGCATTTGTAAGCGTCACGGGGTACTCATCATTAGCGATGAAATTCATCAAGACCTTGTTGCGGGCCCTCTTCCTTTTACCTCTGCCTTAACCGTATCTAACGGAGCCTACGCAAACAACATCATCGCCATGTCTTCTCTGTCAAAATCGTTTAATATGGCTAGTTTGCACCATGCAGAGGTCATTATCCCTAACGAAGATCTACGACGCCAGTACAATGCATGTAAAAGCCTTATGTACCATACTGATTCCGACGTCATCGCCGAAGCAGCTATTACAGCGGCCTACACACATGCAGAAGCAGAAATGTGGCTAACGGATTTGCTCACCCTAGTGAAAGAAAACTATGAGTATATGTGCAGCCAACTCTTGCAGGCTCTACCAAAACTTCGCATCAGCCCTATGGACGGTACCTACTTAGTGTGGATTGATTTTGGCGCCTATGTGAAAGCTGAAGACATGCATAATGTATTTGAAAATCAATGTGGTATTGCCCCTAGCTTTGGTGAATGGTTCGGTGGTGAAGGGTACGCTACCTTTGTGCGACTCAATTTAGCCACCAGCCTAGAAAACATTAAAATAGCCACAAATAGTATACTTCAACACGTACCTCCGAACGACTAATAGTATAATTCAACATGAACATCCATAGGACGTATACTATAGTGCATGCTAAAAAGGCTGCTCTAGCATCATTCAATGTTAGAGCAGCCTCTTTCTGTAATTAGTTTATACTATTAGTTTATACAACATATCGATATTGCAGTTCACATATGTTTGTATTCTAATTCCACAGTAATGCACGATTGGCATTACATAGGATTTTATTTAATTCTTGCGAAGTGTTCCTTAGCAAATTGCATATCTTGTACTAGTTCTAATGTACCAAGGTAGTTATTGTTTTGATCGCGTACCGCCATGTAGTTTACATAGAACGGACGGCCTACCTTTTCAAGCCAAACTGCCACGTTATCACGTTCACCATTGCGGAAGGACTCGATGATACCACGTACAATTGGCTCTACCTTTGGAGGATGGCAAGAGAACACATCTCTACCGATAGCTGTTGTAGGGCGTTTGAATACCTTTTCACCATCATTGAAATAACGGTTAATATCTACATGGTCAACGAAAGTGATTTCCATCGGCATTGTATTAAGCATAGCGTCTAATTGTTCTAGCGTTAAGCTACCACCGATTAAAGCGATAGTATTGCTATCACCACTTGTCGGTGCTGCTTTAGCAGCTAGTGCAGCCTCAGCCTCTGCCCAAGCAACGCGTTCTACGCCGAAAATCTCTTCGTATTGTTCAGTATCTTTGTAAATTTGGTACCATTCTTCAGTACTAAAGTTCTCCGCACAGATTGGGAACAAGATATTTTGCTCTTTATAGATCATCTCTTGAGCACGTGTAAGAAGACCATCAAACTCTTCGTACCAAGCATCATCAATAGACTCAGCACGAGCTAGACGACCAAAGCCATCGCGAATATCGCCATCAACAGTCCACATAACCAGGGATGGACCAGAGATATCGTAAGCTACTTTCAAATGAGGATATAAAAGGTCGCCCTTCTTAGCGTAGTGAATAGATACTTGGCGTACTTCGTTTACATCATCTACGGTAGCCGTTTTGCTGGCCACTTTAACTTTTGTAGCTTCAATCAAAGCTTCGAGAGCTTTGTTTTCTTCTGTTAAGCGGTTAAGCGGATGACCTACTGTTTCCACTAAAGTTACTACGCTTTGGCTTTTTTCTTGTGCTTCTAGTACAGCCTCTACCTTAGCGTGTTCCGCATCCATTTGTTCATGAATAGTGGATCCGTGGAACAAAGCAGAGTGAAGGTCACATAATTGTTGAACCTCAGCCAATGGCGTACCTTCACGCATAAGACCTTGCTCAGCTTTCATGATTTCACTAGCCTCTACATGAGCAAATTGACTAACAAAATCTTCACGAACCGCACCAAGCTCTTCACCTGTACCTAAACGTTTTAAGAAGCTTTTTAATTGCTCTACGCGCTCGCTATCTTGCACTGTATCTTGAACTGAATCGTCAGTTTTATTTTCGGAGTTTTCCGGAGTCTTAGATGCTACAGCATTAGCAGATGCTTCTACAGACTCAGCCTTCACAGCTGTAGCAGCTGCAGTAGATGCAGAATTTTCAGCAGCTACGCCGCTAGGAGGCATGCTCGCACCTTGAGTGTCATCGCCAGATAAGTTTGGCATTTCACCAGTCAACGTAAAACCAGCTTTCATGAAAGCGCCTACGATATCGACCATGGATACGCCTTTCATCTTAGCCCCTTTCGGGATAGTCATGATTTTACCAACAGAGTTCAACATCACCTTATTTGTGATTTCGCTGAACCCTAATTCTTTCATAATATCTACTACTTCAGGATATTCTGTTACCAAATCATATACAGATTTGGATAAATCTAATTTCTTTTCCATTTTGATCCCCTCGTGTCAAAAACTCTATTCATATACTAATTATAAGCCTATACGATGTGTATATAAGGCTGTTCTAATATCATGTAACAGGTCTATATTCATAACCTATGACTCTATGATAAACGATATCGATTATTAAATCTGTATCCATGGCTATACTTTTGAAAGCAGTTCCTAAAATTTTTATAAAAACATGTAAGGATATCTCAAGATAAGGGAGCTTGTTCAATAAGACAACTAAGCAACTAGACATAAAAATAACGGATAGATGATACATCTAGCCCCAATGTATGAGGAGATTAACCAACTATCCGTTATATATAAATTAGTTTGCTTCTACTATTCCTAATTTAAATCCTGTTCCTGTTCCTGTTTCTGTTTCTGTTTCTGTTTCTGTTTCTGTTTCTGTTTCTAACAAGTGTACCCCTTAATCATGATGAGGTTTCAATGCTTTTTCGTAGTTTTCAGAAACTTTATCCCAGTTAATGACGCGGAAGAATTCCTTAATATAGTCTGGGCGACGGTTTTGGTAGTGCAAATAGTATGCATGTTCCCAAACGTCTAAGCAAAGAATGGCTTTTTTACCTTCTAATAGAGGATTGTCTTGATTCGCAGAGGATGTAACTTCAAGATTGCCTTCTTGATTTACTACAAGCCAAGCCCAACCAGAACCAAAGCGTGTAGCTGCCGCAGTGGAGAAGCTTTCAACAAAAGCATCATAACCGCCAAGTTCAGCGTCGATAGCCTCTTTCAAAGGGCCTTGCAATTTAGACGTATCTGGTTTTGTCATGATTTCCCAGAACATAGTGTGGTTCTTATGACCGCCACCGTTATTGATAACTGCTTGGCGGATGTCCTCTGGCACATTAGCGATGTCGCCAAGGATGCAGTCTACACAGCCATAAGCTAGATCAGGGTATTTCGCGATAGCAGCATTTAAATTATTAACATACGCTTGATGATGCTTGTCATGGTGCAATTTCATTGTTTCTGCGTCGATAACAGGCTCAAGATAATCATAAGCATATGGTAATGGTGCGAGTTCGAAAGGTTTCATAGTAGTCCTCCTTAAATTTAGGGCATGGAACGATATGTATCAGTACGCATCGTTCTGGTGAAAGCGTTTCGATGCACCTGCATCGGTTATTTATTATTGATATGAATTATCATTCTTTATTTATTGTATACTCTATATAGAAAATCGTCAATATACCTATAAGACCGATAATGCATAGATCAAATCCATCCGTATGATTCCCTTATGGGCCATATAGTACCAAAAACCATTGAAAGCACTAACCATAAGCCTCTCACAAATACTATTTACAGGATATCAATATATTCACTGTTCAATGCCTTATTCATACTTCGTACAGCACAGAACTTTCCGCACATGCTGCAAGTCTCACTGTGCCCCTCTTCGGGAGCGCGGCTTTCACGAATACTGCAAGCCCTCTCAGGATCAAGAGCACAAGCATATTGTGCCTCCCAATCGAGAATGCGTCTCGCATCAGCCATCGCATCATCTCTATCTCGCGCACCAGGGATGCCTCGCGCTATATCTGCCGCATGAGCTGCAATTTTGAACGCCATGATGCCCTCTTTTACATCATCCGCATTAGGCAACGCCAAATGTTCTGCTGGCGTCACATAGCAAAGGAAGGACGCCCCATGCATGCCCGCTACGGCACCACCGATGGCGGCCGTAATATGGTCATAGCCAGGTGCAATATCTGTTACCAACGGCCCTAGTACATAGAACGGAGCACCGCCACATAAGGTTTCCTCAATTTCCATATTGGCTTGAATTTGATTGAGCGGCACATGGCCCGGCCCTTCAATAATGACTTGAACCCCTTTTTCACGAGCTCGTTTTGTAAGCTCTCCCAATCGCACCAATTCTTCAATTTGACATACATCCGTAGCATCGGCCAA
Source organism: Veillonella sp. S13053-19 (assembly GCF_002959835.1). NCBI lineage: Bacteria > Bacillati > Bacillota > Negativicutes > Veillonellales > Veillonellaceae > Veillonella > Veillonella sp. S13053-19. The sequence continues at coordinate 17,009 of NZ_PPDA01000017.1, forward strand.
ACAACCTGGACGACATGCATCACCTAAAGAGATTGTCACATCGTATTCTCGGCAAATGTCCAAGATATCGTCAAAATATTCGTAGAACGGATTTTCCTTGCCGGTCATACTCATCCACGCAAAGATGAGACTACCACCACGGCTTACAATATTCAATCTACGTTTATGCTTTCTAATTTGTTCAATCGTTTGACGGGTAATACCACAGTGCAAGGTCACAAAGTCTACCCCATCCTCCGCGTGCAATCGAATAGTATCTAAAAAGTCCTGCGCTGTCAGCTCTGCTAAGTCTCTTTTATGGTGAATCACACTGTCATATACAGGGACTGTGCCAATCATAGCCTTGCACTCGCTAGTCAACTTGCGTCTAAAAATACGGGTGTCCCCGTGAGTAGATAAATCCATAATCGATTCAGCCCCTAATTGAATGGCCCAATTAACCTTTTCTAATTCGCTATCATAGTCCGTCACATCCCGTGAAGTGCCTAGATTTACATTGATTTTAGTGCGCAACGACTTTCCTATCCCCTCCGGATCAATGCACGTATGATTCTTGTTGCAAGGAATCACTACTTGCCCAAGAGACACGAGTTCTTGTATGCGTTCCACAGGAACCTGTTCCTTTTCCGCTACGATTTTCATCGCATCCGTTACAAAGCCTTTCTTAGCAGCTTCCAATTGAGTGTAAAACATATTACATATCCTCCTATTGAATAAAACCATGTAGCTTTGTATACAAGAAAAAGGGTATCGAAAATTGATCGATACCCTTTTATGGTCTTTGCGTGCTTCCTACGCGGGCATGATCCCGATCAGGTCAAAGGTCAGGTGCTAACAGCCCTTTCTCAGCCTATTATATAGACTCCCTTGCATACTCTACTATGTAATTATCTTCAGCATATCACTATTAAAAAAATAGTTCAATATAGTCTTTGCTAATCATTCAATATTGCATGTAGTATACAGCTTTAGTCAATGATGCACTGACACATTTTCATCGTTGTTAACGCCGCTTGGTGAGACTCTTCGGTGACGCCTGCACAGCAGCTAGAATCAACGTGAATAGGAACCTCTGGCAAACCTGCTTTCAGCATAATCGCATTGGAAACAACGCAAATATCTGTGCAGAGACCAACGAGAGTAATGGACTCGATAGGATTTACCACATTCATACCTTCTAAGCGCGTTACGAGCTCAAAGGATGCAAAGTTTGGCTTATCTACAAAGGATACAGGGCTCATGATAGGACGCCCTTCTGCAGCTTCGATTAAACCTTTCACAATATGCCAGCCCTCTGTATTTTTCACGCAGTGCGGCACTGGTAACATTTTCCCCTCTTGGCGCTCAAGATAATCTATACCATGTGTGTCGCGGGTGAAAATAATAGGCCCGTCAAAGCTTTCAATTTTTTTGCGCACATTATCTACAATCATCTGTGCTTGCGTCGAACCAAGGGCACCATCTACAAAATCATTTTGCATATCGATAACAACTAGAACCTTTTGCATAGTTCCTCCTGTATATAGTCTACAAAGAACACATTAATTATTCACTACACTACTAGTTATACTCTTAATTCTTAATAACATCAATAGCAGTCATTTATTCTTTTTCCTCGGCCAATGCATGGCGCACTCGATCGGGTTTATTATGCGCAAGTTTCCCCGCTGCAGCGGCCGCCACGGCACCTACAAGATCATCGAGGAATGTATTACAGTGACCGCCCTCTTCACTATCTAGTTTTTTGATAATACCCGGCTTTACCTTATCTAAATAGCCATAGTTCGTAAAGCCAATAGAACCATACAGATTAACGATGGAAAAGGCTAGAATTTCATCGATGCCATAGAGGCTTTCATCATTAGCCACGATGCGTTGCAAAGGCTGAGACAGTTTATTTTGTTCCGTTAACTTGTCGAGCTCAATGCCCGTAATTATCGCATTGTGTACCTCTCGTTTTGAAAGCACGGATGCCACATGTTCACGGCACTCTTCAATCTTTAAATTCGGCATATACGGTTTTTGAACATATAAAACGAGCTCTGCAATATCCTCTAGCGTAACACCACGCTCCGCCAGTAGGTCGTAAGTATATTTCTCTAAATCTTTTGTAGATTCCATAAGTGCTCCTTTATTTTTTCTTAGGCTTATCTCCGGATAACATAACAATACTAACTGGAATGGTTATCACCAATTCTTCCTCTGTATCGACATGCTTTGTATTCCAAGCCGCCTCTTTGGCAGCCTCTTCAAAGATGGGGTAAGCCTCTCGATCTAATTTCCAATTATTAGGCCCCGCTTCAACAGCCACAATATTCCCCTTATCATCGGTCTTAATCTCTACTGGAACAATCAAGGTACCGTCAGCACTCGTTTTGAAAGCCTCACTAGGAATGATGACATTATAAGAGATTTGTTGCTGCAATTCATAGGTACGCTTATCTGTAGGCTTTAAATCAGCCGCCAAAGAACCAACAGTTCCCATCGTAGAAGCCAATAAGGCTAGTAACACAACACGTTTTAACATAGTTTCCTCTCGACTAAATACTCTCACGCTACACGCAGTATACGTTGATTATACCACGAAAAAATCCCTACCGATGCATAATCAGTAGGGATTTATTTATAGTTAGATTTTCTTAACCATTTCGGATTTCAATGCCATCGCACCGAAACCATCGATTTTGCAATCGATATCATGGCCATCGCTCGCATCAGTGATGAGGCGAATATTTTTTACGCGCGTACCTTGTTTCAAGATGCCCGCACCTTTTACTTTGAGGTCTTTTACTACAACAACTGTATCGCCATCAGCTAGCTCGTTGCCGTTAGCATCGCGAATGATACCTGCTTCAGCTGCAGCTTGCGCGTCAGCCGCTGTCCATTCATTGCCACACATAGGGCAGATAAACATATGACCATCTTCGTATGTGTACTCATCGCCGCACTTAGGGCAGTTAGGTAAATTTGCCATTTAGATCTCCTTTTTTCACTACATAATGAAAGTATTATACCATATAATACCTATGACTATGAAAGCCTTATAGATGGGGCCTCGATGATTCATTTAATTATTCACAACACTATTGTAAACCGAATTCAAAAAATACCGATACAGTTGTCGCTTTCTCGACACCAATATTACCTACATTCCATACTATATTTTTAGCAACCTGAACTAATTCCAAATAAACCGTGTCATCAGATAGGTCCTGATTAGGCGTTAATTCAACAGAAATAACATTTCCTTGAGCATCTGTAGTAATAGTCAATGGAACCCTATACGATCTAAAACCCATCTTTTTCATTATCTCAATTGGAATGAATTTCTGTTCTTCTATTTTCCCCACAAATAAAGAAAGATCATTGCTATCTAGTTCCATATCATCTGCCAAAGCAGGTAAAGGACTTAAAACAACTAACAATAAAAACAAACATATAACTCTAAGCATAAACTTTCACCAATCATAACACACAACACAATAATTTCTATTAAGATATATTCTAGAGACTATCAATTTACATCTCTAGTTCGAATTGACTATATATGTCAACCCCTTTATAATGTAATAAAGAGATAGCCAACGAGTGCTTCCGTTAGGCTCATCCCAAAACATTATAAAACATGTAGAAATGGCCTTTCGTTTTCAGCTACCAGTTGGTAACGAAGGGCTATTTGTCGTTATTACGACAAATCAGCACTATCAATGCTCCAAAGGAAATAACAACAGTTAAAATCCCAAGGATAATCATAATGATTTCATAGGCACTCATAGGCTTCACCCCCTTCAAAGAAAAGGGCGACCCAACCTCGTCGACTATCTTAATTATATTATATATCGAACTAATGTTTCACTCAACAAAAAATATGGGTTATAGGACAAAACGTGTTGGTACTTTAATCCCAATCATTGAAAGATAATTTGTCATAGTTATGCAAATCACCCCAAGAAATGGCATCCCCCCAAGTTGGAATTATGCCTTGAAGTTGGGCTCTTTCATTCATAGATCTATATATTTTAGAAATACTCGCATCAGTTGGCATTACCTTAAGTATTTCTTTTGCAGGAAGCGGTCTTGGTGAGTGTAAATAACACCACCAAAAGACCGCTTTTATGCGTTTTTCTACAGACATCCCTCGATGGTACCGCAATAAACGTCTGAGTTGTGCGTTTACCCCACCTTCAATAGGGTTATTAGTCCTCGGACATTCTTTATCTAACACCAATGTTTCATCTAAATATCGAAACATTGTCTCTGTATTAATTAACACCACTAGAGAGT
>NZ_PPDA01000001.1:0-1189 GCF_002959835.1 Veillonella sp. S13053-19
TGGTGATGATACTACTGTTGTGAGTCGTAAACATGGCGAACAACTTAACATTAAAGGTGGTGCATCTACAACTGCAGCAGATCTTACAGACGGTAACATTGCTGTATTAGGCGATGCCACAACAGGTACATTAAACCTTAAATTGGCAAAAGCCTTAACAGGTTTAACATCTGCTACGTATACAGATGCAGCAGGTAACACAACGACTGTAACTGGTGGCTCCACTACGATTGCTGATGCAGCGGGTAATACACAAACATTGGCACCAACAAAATCTGAAATTAAAGATAATGCTGGTGTATCCACTGTGACTACCAAAGATGGTGTAACTGCAACAGATGCCGCAGGCAATACAACGGCGTTGACAAACGGTGGTGTAAGCACTACTGATGGCGCAGGTAATACGACAGCACTTACAAAAAGTGGTTTATCTACAACAGATGGTACTAATACTACAACGGTAACACCAAACGGTATGACTGCTACGGATGGTACAAATACTGTTAAAGTGAACGGCTCTGGTATTGATGCAGGCAACACAGAAATTAAAAATGTAGCAGCTGGCACAACAAATACATCTGCTGTTAATAAAAAGCAAATGGATGATGCTATTAATAAAGCTACAGGCGATGCAACTCACGAGTTCGCTGGTGATGATACTACTGTTGTGAGCCGTAAACATGGCGAACAACTTAACATTAAAGGTGGTGCATCTACAACTGCAGCGGATCTTACAGACGGTAACATTGCTGTATTAGGTGATGCCACAACAGGTACATTAAACCTTAAGTTGGCAAAAGCGTTAACAGGCTTAACATCTGCTACGTACACAGATGCAGCAGGTAACACAACGACTGTGACTGGTGGTACTACTACGATTGCTGATGCAGCGGGTAATACACAAACATTGGCACCAACGAAGTCTGAAATTAAAGATAACGCGGGTGTATCCACTGTAACTACAAAAGACGGTGTGACTGCAAAGGATGCCGCAGGCCATACAACGGCATTGACAAATGGTGGCGTAAACACTACTGATGCCGCAGGCAATACAACAGCGTTAACAAACGGTGGTGTAAGCACTACTGATGGTGCAGGTAATACGACAGCACTTACAAAAGGTGGTTTATCTACAACAGATGGCACTAACACTACAACGGTAACACCAAATGGTATGACTGCCACAGAT
>NZ_PPDA01000002.1:0-176517 GCF_002959835.1 Veillonella sp. S13053-19
CCTTTCGTCCCGATTAACAGAGCTTTACAACCCGAAGGCCGTCATCACTCACGCGGCGTTGCTCCGTCAGACTTTCGTCCATTGCGGAAGATTCCCCACTGCTGCCTCCCGTAGGAGTCTGGGCCGTGTCTCAGTCCCAATGTGGCCGTTCATCCTCTCAGACCGGCTACTGATCATTGCCTTGGTGGGCCGTTACCCCTCCAACTAGCTAATCAGACGCAATCCCCTCCTTCAGTGATAGCTTATAAATAGAGGCCACCTTTCATCCATCCTCGATGCCGAGATTGGATCGTATGCGGTATTAGCAGTCGTTTCCAACTGTTGTCCCCCTCTGAAGGGCAGGTTGATTACGCGTTACTCACCCGTTCGCCACTAAGATTGATAGAAGCAAGCTTCCATCGCTCTTCGTTCGACTTGCATGTGTTAAGCACGCCGCCAGCGTTCGTCCTGAGCCAGGATCAAACTCTCCAAGATATCTTGAAGCTATTTGAATAGCTCATTTGTTTTGTTGTCGTTACATTTAAGTAACTTTGAATTATGGTTGGTTTTGACATTGTCAAAACCCGCACTCTGGCATATGTTCAATCATATTGATTGATTACCTATCATTGTTCAGTTTTCAAAGATCTGTTACGTTAGTTCTAAGCCCTAACGACTTGTATAGTATATCAATCTATCCTTAAATCGTCAACCTCTTTTTCAAAGATTTTTTCGATTTATTTTTCATAGATTTTATACTTACAATCATAACCAAATACTCTATGAATAGAGATAGAAAACTCACAAACCGAAGTTTGTGAGTTTTAATTTGGTGACTCACCCGCGACTCGAACGCGGGACACCCTGATTAAAAGTCAGGTGCTCTGCCAACTGAGCTAGTGAGTCATGTTGGCAGGGGTGGCTGGGATCGAACCAGCGCATAACGGAGTCAAAGTCCGTTGCCTTACCACTTGGCGACACCCCTACAGTGATTATGATGTGTAGGTTATGGGGTGAGTAGTGGGGATCGAACCCACGCGTAACGGAGCCACAATCCGCCGTGTTAACCGCTTCACCATACCCACCACCTTGTAGGTATCGAAGACGTTGTCTTCGTAACAAAGAGAATTATATCTTTTCTAGAGGTTTGTGTCAACACCTTTTTCTCAATTTCATTTAACTTTTACAATTGAAAATAAAAAACATATTTCCTCTAATATAAACTCTTTTTCCTCATTTAAATAAGGAAGCAATTCGTAAGCTATGCCTAACGAATGGTGCTCCCCTATTATACATATTATTTACTTACTTGGCAAATAGTTTTTTACAAAATTTGGTAATGCAAAGGCAGCCTTTTGAATTCCCTCGTTATAGTACTTAGTTTCAAAAGTTTGCTCACGATTAGGAGTCCACTTTAATGGGTCAAATGTTTTGGAGCCCAACGTAAAGCAATGCATACCTGCCGGATACAATGGAATGAAAGCTGTGTACAAACGAGCAATTGGGAAATGATTATTAACATAACCGAATACTTTTTCCACTAACGGTTGATGTAACATAGGAGATTCTGTTTGTTGTACAAACAAGCCATCTGCTTTAAGAGCTTTCAATGTATTCTTATAGAACTCTTCAGTAAATAGACCTTCACCAGGACCGATTGGATCGGAGCAATCTACGATAATTACATCATAGTAATCTTCAGCTTCAGCCATAAAGCCAATGCCATCACCGATTTTTACAGTCAATTTAGGGTGGTTTTCAATCATAGCTTTAGCAATAGTTGGTAAGTATTGTTTAGCAAGTTCCACAACTTTACCATCGATTTCAACCATAGTTACTTCTTTTACGCAGTCATGACGTACACATTCTCTAGCTACGCCACCATCACCACCACCGATGATCAACACCCGTTCAGGGTTTGGATGCAAGAATAAAGGAATATGGCTCATCATTTCATGATAAATAAACTCTTCTCGCTCAGAGGTTTGGAATACACCATCTAAAGCGAGCATCATACCATACTCTTTAGACTTGAATACTTCAATTTTTTGAAACTCAGACTCTCCAGAATATAATACTTCTTCTGCTTCAGCACTGAGACGTAAATGAGGTGTTTGCTCCTCAGTAATCCATTGACTCATGTAGTACCTCCTACTATGTATACTACAATACGCACCGTAGAATCCTACGATGCGTATGTATATTACGTTAATTGCTCTATTACTTAACCTTTACGGCTAATATAACAGAAGCCACCACCTAAAATGGTATCTTTCATCCAATTCGCCAAAGAGAAATCACGGATTTCACCTTCATCAAAGATGCCACAGCGAATATCATCGCCATCCATAAAGATCTTGTGAATCGGAACCCAATGCCATGTGTAAAGAGCCTTTTCTTTCCCTTTATGACGATTCAAAAATGCAACGGGCACATCTTGTGCCAACGCATCATGAATAAACTGAGCTGCGGCTTCCACCTCTACGCGAGATGCACAGAAAGGAGATACATTCAGCATATGCACATCATAAGGCAAGTTTTCATCCTCTAGTAATCGGATAAGCCCACGTTCCATCCATTGTGTTTTATATACGCCACCACCAAAGCGTGGTTTTACATATTTCCAAACTAAGTTCATCCGTTCTAATGCGAGTGTTTGATCGGATGTAGTATTTAGATCTAATAAGCCATCCCTAAATTGTGAATAGCCCAACACTTGTGATGCCGTTGTAGGCCCACAACCAGATAAGCGTTGCCACTCATCTGTGAACCACTCTTGGTCGTAACCATGTGACGTTTCACCGTTTACATCGATATATAGCCACTCCGGATGTTTAATAGATATATCATTCATGAGATTAACCTTCGATTACTTCAACAGTTTCCATGATAGCACCTTGGTGGATACCATCAACTACGTCCATGCCTTCGATTACTTTACCAAATACTGTATGTACACCATCCAAATGAGGTTGTGGTTCGTATACGATAAAGAATTGGCTACCGCCAGTGTTAGGACCACGGTGAGCCATAGACAATGCACCACGTTCGTGTTTGTGTGGGTTACCAATTAATTCATCTTTAATTGTGTAACCAGGACCACCTGTACCATTGCCATTAGGGCAACCACCTTGTGCTACGAAACCAGGGATTACACGGTGGAAACGAAGACCGTTATAGAAACCTTTGTTAATTAAATCTACAAAGTTTTGTACTGTGCCAGGTGCTTCTTTTTCAAATAATTCAATTACGATATCGCCGCCGTCAGCCATATGGATTTTTGCTTTTTTCATTGTTCAGGTACCTCCAAAATTGTACGCAGCACATGGGCTGCTAATATAAAACCTGCCACTGGGGGCACAAAACTACATGTTCCAGGACTTGTTGCTTCGCCTCGGAACTGTGGTTTTGTCGGTTTTTCTGTAGAAAATAAAACTAATTGTTTTTTTATGCCCCGCTTTTTTAACTCCCGACGCATAACGCGCGCTAAAGGACATGTATGAGACTTATTGATATCTGCAATCATAAGTTTTTCTGGGTAAAAGCGATTACCGCCGCCCATACAAGAAATAACAGGGATGCTTTCACGTTGACAAACCTCAATAATATTGAGTTTAGCCGTTACCATATCGATGGCATCGATTACATAATCAACGTTTAAACTTTGAATAAAACCGGGATAGTTTTCCTCAGTATACATAATATCATAAGTTTCTATCAATACATCAGGATTAATAGCTAACGCTCGCGCCTTTGCCACCTCTACCTTACGCTCACCAATCGTGTCATGAGTCGTAATCATTTGGCGGTTCAAGTTACTAGGTGCTATAGCATCACCATCAATAATGACGATGCGCCCTACACCGGCTCGTACTAGCGCCTCAAGGGCACCACCACCAACGCCACCGACACCAAAGAGTGCGATAGATGTATCCTTTAATGTTTGGATCTTATCTGGTCCAACTAACCACTCCAAACGGGTTAACATATATTCCATTAATATTTACCTGCCGGAATGATTTCTGTCCAATATCCATCTGGATCTGCTACGAAATAAATGCCCATGTCAGCATTTTCATAGGCTACAACGCCCATCTCTTTGTGTTTTTTCAAAGCTGCTTCGTAGTCATCTACATAAAACGCCAAATGGAATTCATTATCCCCTAAATTATAAGGGCGATCCCAGTCGCGTAACCATGTAAGTTCTAATTCATGCGCTGTATATGGACTTTTTAAATATACTAAAGTAAAAGCACCACTTGGATCCTCCAAACGGCGAGATTCCTCGAGTAACAAAGCTTCTTTATAGAATGCTAGACTTTTATCAAGATCCTTAACATTTATATTATTGTGAGCAAATGAAAACTTCATAGGACCTCCTTTTATAAATACAGTATGTTTTTGTAGGAATTATCCTCTTTTAATAGTATCACATTTTATAATTCTATAGCTAGTTAATCACAAATTTTGCCGTACTACCATCATCACCACGTGTGACCTCTAAGTGGGCAGGTATACGAGTTTTCAATTCTGGTACATGGGAAATCATACCAATGAGGCGTCCAGAAGATTGTAATTGTACCAAAGTTTCCATGGCAAGTTCTAATGTATCTGGATCTAAAGTACCAAAGCCTTCGTCGATGAACATCGTATCCATATGAATACCACCAGCATAACTTTGAATGACATCAGCTAGGCCCAAGGCAAGGGCCATTGACGCCAAAAATGTTTCACCACCAGACAATGTATTCGCTGGTCTTGATTGACCTGTGAAAGCATCCATAACTGCCAAATCAAGGCCTTGTTTACCACGACCACCACCAGTATAATCAGATCGCTCCAAGGAATAACGACTACGACTCATCTTTTGAAGTCGTAAATTGGCGGCATACACAACTTCATCTAAAATAGCACCTAGCACATATCGTTCAAAGGTTACATTTTTAAACCCTTGTTCTCCACCATTAGCGAGGTCATTTAATCGGCTCAAGAACTCTACTTCTTCACGAGATTCGCCCATAGCTACGTCAAGCTCTTCTAATGATGCTAATGTAGTTTCAATATGTTTCGTCTCTTTTTCCCATGCCGCTAGATTGCCTACAAGCGCATCTCTACGTTCCACCGCCGCATCATACACCTCATCACTTACTGTAGCACTAGGCTCAACTATAGATTTCGCTACCTTTAAGGCCGCATCATATACAGCTTGAGCTTTATTGAAATCCTCGTCTAATGCGTATAGTTCAGTTCTAAAGGTATCTAAGGCATTATAATCACCTAACGCCTCTATGAAATCAACTTCACCTAAAGAAATAGATTGCAATGATTTTATATATTCCTTATAGATTACATCAAGGCTATTAGTTTCTTCTTGCACTTGTGCAGATAAGGTTTCTAGGCGCCCCTGTTGAGCATTGAGTTGTTTTCGAGCAGCCTCTAAATTGCTTTCACAAACCTTCACTTGCTCGTCGTATGCGTTAATTTCAGTCTCTAACGATTCGATCTGTTTACGCCATGTATCAAGATCTGTAGTTGGCAAGATTTTAGATAAGGCATCAATTTTAGCTTGCACAGAACTAAGCTGAATCTCTAAATCATGCAAGCTTTCAAGTAATTCCTTATGAGCCATCTCTAATTTCGCTAATGTTTCTTTGGCCCCACTCAGTTCACCCTCATTTGTAGCTATAGTTTTGCTCAACTGTTCAGTATCGCTACGCAAAGCTGTGAGCTGCTCCATTTGGGAGAGCAAGTCTTGTTGAATAGAATCAAAGGTGTCTTCCGAAAAACCATCAATCAACGATGTAAGTTTAGAAACTTGTTCTTTAACTTCCTCATCTAACTCATGTAAACGAATAACTAACGTTTCTTTCTGACCAATTTCACTAGCCTGCTTTTGTATCGCCTCATCCCGCACCGCACGAGCCGCTTCTACTTCCTCTTTTGTAGGATACAACTCAGGCTTGGATGCTAACTGTGGATGCTCGGTAGAACCACATACAGGGCAAGGCTCATTATCTACTACCAAATGGACAAGTTCAAAAGCGCGTCCCTCTGCCATCAAATGTTCTAAACGCTCAAGCTGAACCTTCGAGTTCTTTACAGATTCATCTATAGCCGCTAAAGACCTGTCTTTACCATCAATATCGTGTTGAAGCTTCTGTTTCTGTCCTAATAATTCAGAATATCGTTGTAACTGACTCAACTGTTCTTGAATACGAGGAATACCCTCTAAGTCTTTACTATTAGCTTGGAACTGCTTTCTCGCTTCAACTAACGCAAACTCTAAATCAGCTACTAACTTATGCTGTATCTGCAACTCAGCGTCGCTTTTCTCCCGGTCCTGTGTTTCTAAGTTACTCTTTAATGTGGTCAATTCTTTATTTAGCAGTGCCAACTCATCAAATTTCTCTGACTGTTGTTGGAGTTGCGCCAACGTAGTCCTATTAGCTTGTATAGTTTCAGCTTGAGATGCTAACACTTCATGGGCCTCTGTACATTTAGACTCCTGTTGAGATGCAATTTCCACACCTTTTTTCGTATCTGAAAGTGCCGTTTCCAATGTTTTTAATGCACTCTGTTTATCACTAAACTGTTTATATAGCTCATAGGTTGGAGTTAAAGAAGTGAGGAACTGAACCTTTTCACGTAAACTAGAACGCTCCCCTTCTCTTGCTTTTACCAAGTCTAATTTAGAAGCAGCCTCTGTAAGAGACTGTTGCGCTTGATTATATACGGCCCACTCCTTACGCAATGCATTGAACTGCTCCACCTCGGCAACAGCCTCATCTCGCTTCACAACAAGTCCATCACGATAGGGCTCTCGGTTAGCCAATAATTCACGTACATGTTGGGCCGTCAGCACTATAGTATCCTCATCATGAGGAATAGACTGTATCAACGCGGCTTGTTTTGTCAGATTTGCCTCAATGCCTGCTTTTGCGTCATCATAAGCGGCTTTGAGCGCCTCTTGTAATTTTCGGTATAGATCCGTTCTAAAGAGAGTGTGTAGTAACTCCTCACGCTCACTAGTGGAGGCAACTAATAACTTTCGGAACTCCCCTTGTGGCAATAATACTACTTGTAAAAACTGATCTTTACGAAAGCCTATAATGCGTTGAACTGTATCACGAATGGCTGCGGCAGAAGTAGCGATAACTTTCCACTCACCATCTTTCATTTCGTATACAGTGGCACTAGCATTCTGTTCACGCATACCAGTACCGCGTTTTTTAGCGACCAATTGTTTTGGCAATCTTTCAACACGATACTGAGCCTCACCGATAGCAAAGGAAAAGTCAACACGGGTCATACGTTCAGGTTCTGCAAAATCACTGCGGATAGCATCTATTTTTCGTACTTCCCCACTAGGTTCGCCATATAAGGCATACACCATAGCATCTAGTATAGATGTTTTCCCTGCCCCCGTCGGACCAGAGATAAGAAACATGGAGTGATCTTGGAGCTCACTAAAGTCCAAGTTAACCGAATCGCGGTACGGACCAAAGGCTTCTATAATTAAAGATATAGGCTTCATTTAGTCCTCCTTTAGAATTCGATCCCATACAGAGTTGATGTATTGTTGCTCACGCTCTGTTAATGGTTCTTTCCACACAGTTTCGGCAAATTGATTAAATAATTCACGCTCGTTTAACTCTTTAAAGACTGCATCCCCCATGTCATTTACAGGCGCTGCCACACGACCGACTAAGTCAATGGTCATACAACGATTGTAGACTTGGCGCAGTTTAGCCATCCCATCCATTATAGGCATCGTATCAAGCAATCGAGCCTGTACATAATGGTCTTTATGCTTAGCCTGTAATTTCTTATTGTTTAGCAAGTCTTCAAAATAGCCTTCCAATATTACAACGTCGCGCTTCGCCTCTACAGGAATGGTACTAATATCTACATTACCTTTTACATCCATATCTATGATGGTAAAAGACTTCTTCTGCATATGCTCATCAAAGGAATACTTTAATGGCGATCCGCTATAGCGAATATAGTCTGCCCCCATTCGCTGAGGCCCATGCAAATGGCCAAGGGCCGTATAGTGAAAGTCTTTAAAGACTTGAGGGTGTACCTGTTCACTACCACCTACAGACAAGGTGCGCTCAGAGCCCCCTACTTCGCCACCCATTACAAAGGCATGACTAATGGCAATACTGCGCATCCCCTTTGGTACTTGATTGCGTAAATGGTTGCTCCAAGCCTGATACATTTGGTCGTAATTATGTAGATTGAGACCACTTTCATTATGGGCGGTCAAATCTTGTGTTACACTCTTAGATGTTTCTATAGCAGCAATTTTTTCATCTACCATATCAACACTAGCAAACAAAGACTCCTCAACAACATCTATAGCTGCTTTTTTAGATTTAGAACCCTTAGTTTTTGTTTTAGTCTTCGTCGCTGGTATTTCTACATTTTCTATATTTTGAATAGTCTCCAAGGAGATATTAGTAGACCCAAGCCCTAATGCATCCCCAATACGACGAGGTTCACTAAAGGGCATAGGACAAATAGCGAGCTTACCATCAGAGCCTTCAAATTCAAAGGGTTGTAATGCATGATGAGGGGATCCCCAAATATGAATTCCTGATCGGCTCAACATAGAGCGCCCCACTTCAAGACGTTCTGCCCCATCGTGATTGCCACTTACCACGAAGAGTGGTACCTTATAATCCATAGCGAGACGGGTAATGATGGAATCCCATAACTCAATAGCTTCAATTGGTGGCACCGCTCTATCAAAAATATCCCCTGCGAGCAATATGCCATCAATTTTTTCATCTTTCAAAATAGTAAAGAACTGATTCTCCAACACATGAGCTTGGTCATCTGTTAAATACTGACCATAAAAAATACGTCCTAAATGCCAATCGGCAGTATGTAAAAAACGCATTTTATCCCCCTTCCAGTTCTCCTTAAACCTTACATAAAGTAGTAATAATTGCTAACGCAAGCTCGTACTACTCATAATTTTAGATTCATACACTAACCATTAAACAGTATTAAGTATGCTACATAATTATTATATAACTAAATTAAGTGTTTAACTTAATTATTGATTCTCTACAATAGAGCGTAACATAGCAATTTCTTTTGCATACCCATCGAGTTCGTTTGGCGTTTCCAAATAGAACGGCAAGTTCGTCAATTTAGGATGTGTCACAATGCGAGCGATGGCGTCGATACCAATGTGACCTTCACCAATTTTTTCGTGCCGATCTTTATGAGCGCCCATAGGATTTTTAGAATCATTCAAGTGAATAGCTTTTAAACGATCTAAGCCTACAATACGGTCAAACTCATCAATAACACCATCAAGATTATTGACGATATCATAACCACCTTCGTGGATATGGCATGTATCAACACATACGCCCATGTATTCTTTTAATTTTACACCGTCGATGATGCGAGCAATCTCTTCAAAGCGAGAGCCGATTTCTGTACCCTTACCAGCCATGACTTCTAAGAGAACTGTTGTTTTCATGCCTGGGAATAAAATTTCATTCAAGCACTCCACGATGTATTCTATACCTTGGTCTACACCTTGCTTTACATGGCTGCCTGGGTGAAAGTTATACATTTGGCCTGGTAAATATTCCATACGCTCTAGGTCTTCTGTCATGGCTTGCTTTGCAAAAGCGCGCAAATCTTCCTTTGCTGCACATGGATTATACGTGTAAGGCGCATGAGCTAATAAGGTGCCAAAGTTATGTTCTTTCATATACGCACTCAAGCTATTCATATCCTCTACATCAAGAGCACGCATACTACCACCACGAGGATTCCGCGTGAAGTATTGGAATGTATTGCCCCCAATTTTTGTAGCTTCCTTCCCCATGTTTAAATAACCTTTGCTAATTGATAAGTGACTGCCGATGACAAACATAATACTCCTTTATATGATTCTAATAATCTTATAGATAAATACTAATGAAATAGTAATTAATACTAACTAAATACTAATTACTAACTAAATACTAATTACTAAATACAAATTAAATACTAACTAAAACGATGACCAATAGAAATAACTAATAAAACCCCTACCGTGAAGGATCCCTTCATCGACAGGGGTTATCTATTAATGGCTTTCTTTTTTTGCACACTCAGGGCATACACCTTCAAAGGTAATATGTTGACCTGTAATTTGGTACTCGCTACCTTGATCCGCAATCGTTTTAATCGCTTGCAAATCAATGCCCATCATATCTTCTACCTTATTGCAACGAACGCAACGGATATGAGAGTGAGCTGCTGTGTCCCAATCATAATGAGCGCGCTCATCACCAACTTCTAAAATTTTTACAAGACCGATTTTTTCAAAAATCTCCATCGTCTTGTACACTGTAGCCAAGCTCATGCTTGGATGTTCAGGGCGCAACGTATGATACAACATCTCTGCTGTTGGATGATCATGATGCCCACGCAATGCATCATAAATCGCAATACGTTGTGGGGTTACTTTAAACCCTTGGCTACGCAAAATTTGTGCGATATCCATAATAATCTACCTTTCTCCACTTGGAAATCTATAAGGCATAGGCCATTATCGACCATTAACAAGAAATAATTATTATTTATTATATCAAAATCCTCAATACTTATCAAGATAGATAGTATTAACTATTAAGTAATAAAAAATGTGGATTGCTCGTAAGCAATCCACATTTTATTAGTCTTTAAAGTAAGGTTTGAAACCTTCACCTTGATGACGAGGTTTTCTATCACCACGTGGACGATCAGATCTACGATCATCTCTGCGGCGGTCATCACGACGTTCACCTCTACGGTCATCACGGCTACGACGAGGGCGGTCATCGCGACGACGATCTCCTTCACGGCGGCGATCACCATCTCTACGACGGTCACCATCACGACGGCGGCGGTCACTACGGCCACCTTCACGACGACGGCGTACGCGTAATGGTTTTTCTTCTGTAATATTTACAGGAGTCGTATCTGGTTCTTTTGTTAACAATTTAAGAGCAGCTGCCAACAGTGTTACGGAATCTGTATCATTCAACAATTCCTCTGCACTTGTTTTGAATGGTGCTAATGCTTCTAAATTATCTGTCATTTCAACGAGGCTTTCAATTGCCAAACGTTGTTGACCTTCAAGAACTTCACCTAAGGAAGGTGCACGACGGCGTGCAATTTTACGTTTTGTTAAACGCTCGATAGCATGTAAATGCTCCATTTCACGAGGGATAACAAACGTGAAAGCTTGACCAGCTTTACCGGCACGGCCTGTACGACCTACGCGGTGCGTGTAGCTTTCAGGATCTTGAGGCATATCGTAGTTATATACATGAGATACGCCAGAAATATCAAGACCACGAGCTGCCACATCAGTAGCCACGAGAATATCGATGGTACCTTCGCGGAATTGACGAATTACGCTGTCCCGTTTTTGTTGAGACAAATCGCCATGGATGCCTTCCGCCATGTAACCACGTTTTTTAAGACCTTCAGTTACTTCATCAACACGACGTTTTGTACGTGTGAAGATAATAGCAAGTTCAGGTGTTTGGATATCGAACAAGCGGCAAAGAACATCGAATTTTTGACGGTCTTGCACTTCGATATAATATTGTTCAATTAAGTCCATCGTAACTTGAGTCGGTTTCATACGAATCAATGTTGGCTCTTTCAAATATGTTTCAGCTAATTGTTGGATAGCTTTAGGCATAGTTGCGGAGAACAACAATGTTTGATGGTCTTCTGGGATAGCACCCAAGATTTTATTGATATCATCAACAAAGCCCATGTTTAACATTTCGTCGGCTTCGTCCAATACCACAACTTTCACATGGTCAAAGTTGATAGAACCACGATCCATATGGTCCATCAATCGGCCTGGAGTGGCAACGATGATTTGTGGGTTCTTTTTCAAGGCACGGAACTGACGATTAATATCTTGACCACCGTAAATAGGTAGTGCTGTGATATTCGTATATTGAGCCATTTTATTAAGCTCTTCAGCTACTTGGATAGCTAATTCTCGTGTAGGGGATAAAATAACTACTTGAACGTGACGCTCATTCCCGTCTACGCGTTCCAATACAGGCAAGCCAAATGCGGCTGTCTTACCAGTACCTGTTTGAGCTTGACCGATCATGTCTTTACCGCTCATGGCTACTGGGATAGCTTCCTGTTGAATTGGCGTAGGCTCTTCAAAGCCCATATCGTTTAACGCTCTTAGAACAGGTTCGCTAATCATTAATTGTTCAAATTTTTCTAACATCTAAATGTGTTTCCTCCTATCGCGCACGAATTATGCGCGTTAGAATAGTATATCATATTTTGAAAGTGAGCGCTATTAAATTAATAACCATTTTAAAGTATATATTTACTACTTAAGGAACATACTCTTTAATGCATAACCTAAACCTGCAACACCAAATAATATAGAAAAGATAGCAAAAAGACCGCGTTTATAATACAAACTATTTCGCTTTTGATAAAAACCTGTACACATTATCAAAAGCACGAAAATGCCACAAGCAACACCATATCTCGCCACAAATAAATAATCTTTATCAATTAAAAATTTACAATTTAATAGCACTATACTTACAATTGCAATTATTGTTAAATACTTGGTTAAATTGCCAAAAGCTCTATGTCTTTTGATATATTCATATTCTTCATCAATGACGCGTTTACTAATCTCCAGTTTATATAACCCCACAGATAATGATATAGATATGAAAATCCAAAAATATCCTAACATTTCAAGTTTTTTCATTTTTTACTAGTCTCTTTTATAATACACTCTTAGATGTCCTTAATTATAACATATGCCAGCTCTACACTTATAAGATACTGATGCACAAAAAAGGCACCTCGTTCGAGGTGCCTCTTTGTTATGGTTTATTGGAGACTTGTATGGTATTAATCAACTATATAAGTAAAAGTATGTTTTTAGGTATAATATAATTAAAAGAATGTACTTCAAATTACTGCAATAATTAAGCAATGCCTGTTAAGCAATTACAATTTACTGAACATTCTAAAGTAGTATAAAAGGAATACCAATGAAACCATTTACTCTTAAAAGATTTGTATTACTACCGTTAATTATACTATCCCTCATACTAACAACGGGTTGTCATCTTCTATCACATTATGGTGAAGATGAGGTACAACAATATATAAATAAGAATTATCCTAATCTGACCTATCACCTAGAATCACAACGGAATCATACATGGCAAGTCACCTTTGATAAATATCCACAAATGCCCATTAAAATATCTGAAGTCATGCACACCTCGGCACCAGTTGTACCACAAGTTGAGCGAATACTAATAACCAACATTCCGTTGATAACTGTATTTCCATTAATGAAAAACCATTTAACAGCAGAGGAATTATCTTATGCTACATATGACACATCTACCTTGTATATTGAAATGCCTATCCCTTATTCAGCCATACAAAACCAAGATGTAACAAACTTTTATAATCGTATGGATCAGTTCTGCAAAGAATATGCTAAAACATATCCAGATTTCAAAAAAGAGATATTTATTAGGATTATCATAAAACCTGCTGATGGTTCTGATTCGCCTGAAGAATATAGAAGAGTATTCCGTTTATCCCACTATAAATAAAACAGGTGCCTCTTAGGAGGCACCTGTTTTATTAATGAAACGATATTGCCATTTGATATTCTAGAAATATTATATGTGACATCATTTCACACTATCATCAACAATCCTTATAATCCTCCTAAAGAAATCATATCCACCATTTATATTATCGCCAATTACCATTTCACTATCTTGAAAATATGGTGAAATAGGAAGATAGCCCCACACAACACCTAATCCTCCACATATATTGCGGCCACCATCTCCACCTTTATAGGAAAACACATCATTATCATATACAATTTCTCTACAATACGGATCGTCACCTATAACAAGGCCAAAAAAGTTTTCTTTTTCTAATGTATAATCTCCATCATTATCCATCCATTCCATATGCTTTAAATTCATAGAGAAATCTATATTGTTCCCCCATGGAAAGATAGTTCTACACCCCTTGCCAGCTAAATACTCCCACTCTCTTTGTGTAGGCAAAGAATATCTATTATCTTTTATATCCTGTAAAAGTTTCTTAAATGTTGTTTCTTCATAAAGTTTGCCACACCAATTGTTATCATCTGTTTGATATAAACAAATGGTATTATGAATCATTATTTCAGAAAGGCCCTCGCTTTCGGCTTTTTCTATCATCTGTTGCCACTCTTTATTTTGTCTGAGTGTCTCATCTGAAATAGGTATCCAACAAGTTTCACTATACTCTTTTTGTACTAACAATGGATGGATTACGAACTCATCTTCTTGAGTAAAATTATGCTTAAAATACGTTTCTATGTTGGATAGTACTCCTTCATCTTCTAGTGTTTCGCTAATCTTAGTTTGAACATCGTCTTCACTAAAGATTTCCTCTTCATATCCCTCTACAAATGGATAGGCAAGCTCCGCTAAATTTTCATCATTAAAAATATCCTGAAATGGTTTATTTTTAAAATCAAACCCTAACGTAACAGTATCTCCAGGAACAAATACAAATTCTATACCATCATGTGAACGATATACTGCCGTATATGTGGATTGTCTAAATGCAGCAAAGTCTTTAAAGGATATTAATTCTAAATTATATATTTCTCCAATCTGATATAACAATTCTTCCTTATCACTAATAGATAACAGATTATATTGGGGATTATATAATTTTTTGATGGGAATATGACTCATTAATTTGATACTCCTTATTTTTATCTAGTACAAATATTCTTCACTATGCATTTACTCTATTTACTTAAGTATTGCCTTAGAGTTTGATTTTCTAATGGCCCTAATTGTAGCGCCTTCCTATTTTTAATCGCATTAATAGCTAATGCTTCAAAGGTATCTTTATCAAAATCAGAAAACTCGTTAAAGGAGTTAAACACTATGAATCGTTGATTTATTAAATTAGGTAATACCGTTAAATCATTCGTTCTTACTTTATTTAACTCATTTCGTGCATAAGATTCATATCTCTCATCTCCTGAATTATTCTTGCTAAACCGACCTATATAGAGATTATCAGAATAATAGCTATATATAGCTTTCTGAGAGAAATCAAGTTTAGTCAATTTTCCAAATTCAAAATTATAATAAGCGTTGTTTCTATAAATATGTTCACTACCATACTTACCAATAATCGTTCCTGTAGAAAGATCCACTATATCATTATGCTTACCCATATCTTCCTTTCTATATGATACATAGAAAGGTAGCTTTATAGTATATCCAGCGTGTGGACCTGTATATCGTTTCTCACTATCATAAAAGATCTCATGCCATATATCTCTATCATTTTCATCAAGACTAGAAATATTAGGGTATAACTCATCAAGGCTCACATTAAAATGTGTTTCTTTAGCATCTATTCGAGGAATGAAAGTATTATATTTATTAAGATCTTTATTCCAAGCATCTAACAAACTTATATTTTCATCAAAAATACCAATACCGTCTAACGTTATGTAATAAAGTTTATTATCTACCTCATGAACAGCAACTACATTATCAGCAATCTTACGGTTTTCATTGCCATAATATAATCCACTCTCCTTAAGATCACTTAAATAAATCAGACTATTTTTAAAGTCTCCACTTGCCAAGAAATATATCAATACTCCCAATATGAGGATATAAATCAGTATTAATACACCTATGATATAACCAATCCATTTAATTACTCTCTTAAAATTCATAAACTCCCTCTCAAAACAATACTTATATTCTTAAAATCTGAATTGATATATTTATATTTTTCATCAATGACACGTTTACTAATCTCAAGTTTATATAGCCCTATAGATAACGACATAGATATGAAAGTCCCAAAATATCCTAACATTTCAAGTTTTTTTCATTTTTACCAGGCTCTTTTACAATACACTCTTAGATGTTTTTAATTATAACATAAGGGCTCTCGATACTGATAAGATGCTGATTTCCTATATCAAGCACAAAAAAGGCACCTCCAAGGAGGTGCCTCTTTGTTATAGTTTATTGGAGAGTTATATAGTATTAATCTAAATCGTAGAAACCAGATGGTTTATCGCTTAAGTTAATAATGATATTTTTCATTTGAGTGTAGTGTTCAAGGATAACTTTGTGAGTTTCACGGCCGATACCAGATTGTTTGTAACCACCAAATGGTGCGCCTGCTGGGATGGAGTTATATGTATTTACCCACATACGACCTGTTTCGATTGCTCGAGCTACGCGGATTGCACGGTTGAGGTTTTGTGTAAATACGCCACCGCCAAGACCGTATAAGCTGTCATTAGCTTGTTCGATAACTTCTTCTTCGCTGTGGAATTTAATTACAACAGCTACAGGGCCGAAGATTTCTTCACGAGCTACGCGCATATCGTTTGTAGCGTCTACGATGAGTGTAGGTCTAATGAAGCAACCTTTACCAAGTTCGCCGTCAGTAACGCGTACACCACCAGCTGCAACGCGAGCGCCTTCTTCTTTAGCAAGTTCTACATAGCTAAGTACTTTCTTAACTTGATCTTCGTAAATCAAGGAACCAAGTTGTGTAGATTCGTCCCAAGGTAAACCAACTTTTACTTTATCAAATAAAGCAGAAAGTTCAGCTACAAATTTATCATAAATTGTATCTTGTACGAAAATACGGGAGCCTGCGCAGCATACTTGACCTTGGTTGAAGAGGATACCGAGCATTGCCCCATCAAGAGCTTGTTTCCAGTTTGCATCTTCAAAGAAGATATTCGCAGATTTACCACCTAATTCCAATGTAGCTGGAATCAAGCGTTCAGACGCTGCTTTATATACATCAAGACCTACTTCTGTAGAGCCTGTGAAAGCAAGTTTGCTGAAACCAGGATGATCAAGGATATATTGACCAGATTTAGAGCCTTTACCAGTTACGATATTCACAACACCTGGAGGTAAGATTTCTTTCAAAATATCGCCTAATACTAAAAGGCTAAGGGATGTATGGCTAGAAGGTTTGATAACAACTGTACAACCTGCTGCAAGAGCTGGTGCCAATTTCCAAGCAGCCATTAGGAATGGGAAGTTCCAAGGTACTACTTGACCTACAACGCCAATCGGTTCACGAACGATGAGGCTCAATGTATTTTCATCAAATACTTGTGCGGAGCCTTCTTCGGAACGAAGTACGCCTGCGAAGTAACGGAAATGGTCAGCACCAAGTGGAATATCTACATTCAAAGTTTCACGGATTGGTTTACCATTGTCATATGTTTCAACTTGTGCCAAGTGCTCTTTGTGAGCATCAATAGCGTCAGCAATTTTTAACAAGTAATCAGCGCGCTCTACTTGGGAAACAGTTTTCCAAGTTTTGAAAGCTTCTGTTGCAGCCTCTACAGCACGGTCAACATCATCTTTCGTAGCCTCTGCACAGATGGCAAGTTGTTCGCCATTAGCAGGGTTATATACATTGAATTCAGCACCATCAGATGCCGGTACCCATTCATTATTAATTAAAAGTCCATATCTTTCTTTAAGGTTCAAGCTCATAGCATTACCTCCTATTCAGGAACATATATTGAGGAAGATCTCCCCTGTAATCTCATCATACACTTTATATCTAAAATCTTCAATAAGGCATATCATTTTCGATATATCCATTCCGCATTATTATACATAGTTTTAAGTTATACAGAAAAAACCGCACCCTCTAAAACCATAGAGAGTGCGGTTTTACGGACCATGACTTTTAGTCACGATTATTATTACGGTTATTGTTACGATTGTTGTTTCGACGTTGTCCGTTGTTATTTCTGTTTCGGTTATTATCGTTATTCTTTGGCTTTTCTGGTTGTAATGCTTTTACAGATAAACCGATACGATTGCGTTTTACATCAACAGAAATAATTTGAGCTTCAATAATATCGCCTACAGCAAGCACATCAGATGGATGTTGACGGCTGTTACAAAGTTCACTACGATGCAAAAGACCATTCGTTTTAAGACCAAAGTCTACAAAGGCACCAAAATCAACTACGTTGTGAACAGTACCTTTTACAATAGTACCAACTTGAATATCTTCAAGGCTTACCACATGTTTTCTAGTAAGTGGTGCTGGCAAATCTTCACGAGGATCACGACCTGGTTTAGCCAAAGCCCCTAAGATATCTCGTACAGTCGGTACGCCCGCATCAAGTTTAGCAGCCATTTTTTCTGCATCTACAAGAGGTAATTTAACTTGTAACGCTTCTAGTTGTGCTTTATCTTGCAAATCTTTTAAGGTAAAACCTAATTCACCAATAATGCGTTCTGCCAATTCATAGGATTCTGGATGGACAGATGTATTATCTAGTGAATTTTTACCGTGTTGCAAGCGAAGGAAACCGGCACATTGCGTAAACGCCGCAGGACCTAAGCGAGGTACTTTCAACAATTCTTTACGGCTTTTAAATACGCCATTCTCTTGACGGTATGCAACGATATTTTTAGCCACTGTACTAGAGATGCCCGCAATATGTTGCAAAATAGCAGGAGATGCCGTATTGAGCTCTACCCCAACGTGGTTAACTACAGTTTCAACGACTTGATCTAAGGTATGAGTCAATTGCTTTTGGTTTACGTCATGTTGGTATTGACCTACACCAATAGATTTTGGATCAATCTTAACAGATTCAGCCAATGGATCTTGTACGCGCCGTGCAATCGATACAGCACCGCGTATGGTTACGTCTAAATCTGGTAATTCATCGATAGCCAATTTAGAAGCAGAGTAAACAGATGCACCTGCTTCATTGGTGATGATATAGTGGCAGTCTAATTTTTCCTCTTCAATCATGGTGGAAGCAAACTGCTCTGTTTCATAGGATGCAGTACCATTACCAATAGATAAGAGAGTAACCTTAAACTTACGGATTTTATCAGCTAATACCTTTTGCGCTTCTTTGCGAAGCTTTTCACTATTAGTTAAATAGTAGGCACCATAATCTAGCACATTACCTTGTTGGTCGATAATAGCCATCTTACAACCTGTACGGTAACCAGGGTCAAGGCCCATGATAACATGGCCTGCCAAAGGTGGCTGTAATAATAGGTTCTTAAGGTTTACACCGAATACCTTGATAGCTTGCTCATCCGCATTTTCCGTCAACTCATTGCGAATATCGCGCTCTAGAGCAGGGAAAATTAGACGTTTGTACGCATCGGCTACTGCAGCCGCTTTGTAGTCTCCGAAAATAGACTTTGGATTTTTCTCTAACTTTTGCACCATGTACGCAATATACGTATCACCTGGTACAGTAAGGGCTAATTTCAAGGCCCCTAATTTTTCACCACGATTAACCGCCAAGATACGGTGAGACGGCATTTGACGAACTGGTTCAGCATATTCTGCGTATTGCAAGAACTGTTGTTGTACCTCTTCATCACCAGTCAACTCAGCTTGAATAAAGCCTTCGTTCCACATCTTTTTACGCAAATACGCACGGAAGTCTGCACTATCGCTAACAATTTCCGCTACGATATCAGAAGCACCTTGAATAGCATCCTCTGGTGTGGGCACCTCTTCCGTTACAAAGTCTTTAGCAATCTCTAGGGGATCACCAGAGGTAACTGTATCGTTAAGAATCATGTCCGCTAACGGCTCCAACCCACGTTCACGGGCAATCATAGCACGTGTGCGTTTCTTAGGACGATACGGCAAATACAAATCCTCTAACTCTTGAAGCTTTGTTGCTGCTTCTAAGGACTTCATCAACTCGTCGGTCATCTTTTCTTGCTCTGTAATAGACGCAATGATTTCTTGACGACGTGTTTCCAAGTTACGCAAGTATTTAATGCGTTCTTCAATGGTACGTAATTGCTCATCTTGCAATTCGCCGGTTACCTCTTTACGGTAACGCGCAATAAATGGCACCGTATTGCCTTCGTCCAATAATTCTACGGCAGCTTGCACCTGCTTTGGCTTAACATTTAATTCACTGCCAATAATGGCAAACATTCTTTCACTCATTTAGATGCCTTTCTGCGATAGGTTACAAAACGATGAGGATATTTGTTCTTTTCATCCACCATGCCGTCTACAACGGATTCAATGGTGAAAGCACCCTCTTGGAACTCTGGGAAAAATGCATCCCCTTCAAATTCATGGTCTACTTCCGTGATATACATCGTATCTACGTAAGGCAAGAAAGCCTCATATACTTGAGCACCACCGAGCACAAAAGCCGCATCAAGAGCACGTGCCGCTTCTGCAGCAGCCTCAGGGCTATGGAAAATCCTAACCCCTTCTGGTGCGTCAAAGCCCTTATCACGAGTAATCACCCAGTGCTCACGATTTGGCAACAAGAACGGCAAGCTTTCAAAGGTCTTACGGCCCATAATAATAACATGACCCGTAGTTTTTTCTTTAAAGAATTTCAAATCATTCGGCAAGTGCCAAATCAAGGTATTATCTTTACCGATCACACGATTATGTGCTACGGCTACGATTAATGCTAACATACTGCCCTCTTTCGATTCATACTATATGGTAACAGTCATAATTGTAATACTATTTAGCAATGGTCACGAACATAATATTAAATGGCAACAGCTGTACATATTATGCGCTTTAGCAATGGTCATGAATACAATGCTATACAGCAACAGTCATGGACAATTTACCTAGATGTTCATAGCCATCTAATGTAACGTCCTCTGGTGTGAAATCATAGAAGTCTTTCACGTCTGGATTTACTACAATTTTTGGCGCTGGCAACGCTTGATTGCGGCGTGCTAATTGTTCACGCAATGCTTCTACGTGGTTTTCATACACGTGAGCATTGTTAATAACATGAGTAAATTTACCAGGTTTAAGACCTGTTACTTGAGCGATCATACATTGTAATGCTGCATATTGAGCGGTATTGAATGGAACGCCAAGGCCCATATCGCCACTGCGTTGGATGAGCATACAGTTCAAGTGTCCATCAGCTACATCCCATAATGTTTCATACGCACATGGTTGCAATGCCATATCATCTAAATCTTCAATATTCCATAAAGTGACAATCATACGACGGCTATCAGGATCTTCCTTAATAGTCTTGATGAGATTATCAAGTTGTTTATACTTTGCAATTTGGTAACCATAGGCCTTACCAATGGTACCATCTTCACGCATCCACTCATCCCATACACGCACGTTCATTTCTTGCAATTTGCGTACATCGTTGGACTGCATTTGCCAAATCCACAACAATTCTTTTACCGCCGTTTTGAAAGCGACAAACTTTGTAGTCAAAATTGGAAATTCCTCTTGCAAGTCAAATTGCATAATTTGATGTGGCAATTTATAGGTTGCAATACCTGTACGGTTTTGACCGTATGTGCCGTGTTCTAAAATATTTTCAATAATACCGAGGTATTGTGTATCTGCTAGACTCATATATCCCCCTAAATCTATGTATAACACGTCGAATAATACTAACCTTATATCTTACAATATATAGTACTATCATACTAAAAAATACATAGTACTACCATATATACAGTAAAATTTATTATCCTTTATATTCTGCAATGGCCTGTAAAAAACTGAGGCCATATTTTTTCAATTTTGCTTCCCCTACGCCCTTAACATTGCCAAACTCACCTAATGTAGTGGGTCGTAAATTGGCTAGGTCAATAAGTACTGTATCAGGGAAGATAAGATATGGTCGAAGCCCTGCCTCTTCGGCTAAGCGCTTACGATGTTGTCGTAAATGTTCAAATAAACCACCCGACCCAGAACTAGATTTTCCTCTTGATGTAGTAGACGTAGACCGACTAGTTCTAGATGGTACAGACACATATTGTCTGATTTCCTCCACCTCTTTATGCCCACCGAGGACCTCCTCAGCGCCAGCCGTCAAGGATAGCACAGGATACTTACCTGAAGAACTACGCAAATAACCAGAAGCTACAAATTGTTGGATGAGCCCTTTAATAGATTTCTCGTCTACATTACTTAGTAAACCAAATACAGGGAGTGCATCGTGGCCTGCTCGCATAATACGGTCAGTTCGCTCACCGCGCACGATAGAGGTAATCATAGAGGCACCATAGCGCTCATCAGTACCCATAATAGCACGGAAGATAGCCTTCGCCTCTTTTGTAACATTGACCTTATCACCGGAGCCTTTACAGGAACTACAATTATCGCAAGTAGTCCAAACGGTGCTTTCACCAAAATAGTTAAGCATATATTTACGTAAGCAATTACTACAGAAACAGTAATCAATCATAGACTGTAACTTGCGGAGCTCCACCTCTTGTCGCTCAGGCGTCTCGATGGACTGTTCAATCAAATATTTATGAACCTGTACATCCTGCCCACTGTAGAGCAAGATACATTCTGCAGGTGCTCCATCGCGACCTGCGCGGCCCGCCTCTTGATAGTAGGACTCCATGTTGCGCGGCATTTGGTAGTGCAACACATAGCGCACATTACTCTTGTCGATGCCCATACCAAAGGCATTAGTAGCCACCATGACCTGCAGTTTATCGTCTGCATAAGCGTTTTGCATCTCACGGCGCACCTCATCACTGAGACCTCCATGATAATGGCCTACCTTAATGCCTGCACGGGTTAGATTTTCATACACTCGATCTACATCCTTACGCGTCGCACAATAGATAATACCATTTTCGTTATCATGTTGGCGCACATAGTGAACCACATAATCCATGCGCTTTGGTGTACGGATGACAGAGAACGATAAATTAGGTCGATCAAAGCCTGTTACATACACATTTGCCTTATCCAGGCCTAATAATTTCTTGATATCATTTTCTACATATTTCGTAGCTGTCGCGGTGAAAGCACCTACGATAGGCCTCTTTGGCAGAGAGTTGAGCCACTCACCGATGAGGCGATAGGACGGTCTAAAGTCATGACCCCACTCAGAGATACAATGAGCCTCATCCACGATGACTTGAGCAATAGGCAACGCTCGTAGCACATTGCAGAAAAAATTAGACCCTAGTCGCTCTGGTGCAATATATAAGAGCTTGATCTTACCGCTACGCACTTCGTACATGGTCTTATTAAATTCCGCTTGCGTAAGCGTACTATTGATAAGTGCTGCTGGTATATTCTGCACCAATAGACCATCTACTTGGTCTTTCATGAGAGAAATCAGTGGAGAGAACACAATAGTAAGGCCCGCCTTACAGAGTGCAGGAATCTGAAAACAAATGGACTTACCTGCCCCCGTCGGCATGATGCCAATCACATCTTCATTGCGTAATAAGGAGGCAATCGGAGCCTCTTGAGCCGGTCTAAAGGAGGTATACCCAAAGTAAGTTTCTAACATGCGCAGTGCTTGTTGCTTTGTCACAACTGGTTGTTTAACAGTTTCTTGTTTTGTCGCAACTGGTTGTTTTAGATTGTCTTGTTTTGTTGTTTCCTGTTGATCCATGGGTACCTCCTTTCACGTGTCATTTTTCCATTTTATTATTTTATCATATTTCGAGTATTTTCGGGTTTTTAGTATATACGATTTATAGGTTAACCGTCTAATGCCCAAGATGAAAGTATATACTTAAAATTCGTATAGAAATTAATAAAATCTCACCAAATTTTTACACTCTAAAGTGCTAATATATGATACAATAAGAATTATTTATAATACTATAGAATGAAAATTTAACCTAAGGAGGTTTTATATAGGCATGACACAAGACAACTTAATGATCATTATCGCCTTTGCCTTATATCTAGGACTCATGATGTATATCGGGGTCTACTACTATCGCAAATCGAACAGTATTGGCGATTACATCCTCGGCGGCCGACAACTAGGACCATGGATCACAGCACTTAGTGCGGAAGCATCAGATATGAGTGGTTGGATGCTCATGGGTGTTCCAGGCCTCGCGTATACAACGGGTATTTCAGGTATGTGGATTGCCGTAGGCCTTACGCTAGGTACTTGGGCAAACTGGAAATTCGTTTCTAGACGCTTGCGTAACCATACAGAGGTAGCTAGCGACAGTCTTACCTTACCGGATTATTTGAAAAATCGTTTCCATGATCATTCCCATTCGGTAGCTGTTATCTCAGCCCTATTCATCTTGATTTTCTTCTTGATTTATACATCATCGGGCTTTGTGGCAGGGGGCAAGTTATTCAACACCATCTTTGGCCTTGATTACACCGTATCTCTCTTCATCACCGCAGGCATCGTCGTATTCTACACCTTCCTCGGTGGTTTCCTCGCAGTATCTTGGACGGACTGTATTCAGGGGGCATTGATGTTCTTTGCCATCTTAGCAGTACCGATTACAGCAGCCATGTTCATGGGTGGCCCTGTAGAAACATTCCAACTCATTCAACAGGAGTTTCCTCAAGGTCTTAGCTTATTTGGCAATCCATCCGATTGGTTCACTTGGGCTATCGGCTTAATCTCCGCTCTCGGTTGGGGCCTAGGTTACTTTGGTCAACCTCACATCCTCGTAAGATTCATGGCCATCTCCGATGCAAAAGAGTTAAAAAAATCTACGAATATCGCCATGGTTTGGGTTATCTTATCCCTTATGGCAGCTATCGCGGTAGGCCTCATCGGTCACGTATACATGCTACCGGATAAATTGGTAGGCACTGATGCGGAAACAGTGTTCCTCATCATGACAGAACGTCTCTTTACACCATTTGTAGCAGGTCTCATCTGGTCCGCTGTATTAGCAGCTATCATGAGTACTGCATCGGCACAATTGTTAGTAACAGCCTCCGCTATTGCTAATGACTTCTATGCCAATATCATTCATCCTAAAGCAAGCGATAAAGAGCTTGTACTAGTAAGCCGTATTGTAGTACTAGTAGTTGCATTAATAGCCATCTATATGGCAATGGATCCAGATAGCTACATCTTAACAATGGTTGCCTATGCATGGGCAGGCTTTGGTGCTGCCTTCGGTCCAGCCATCTTGTTCTCCTTATTCTGGAAGCGAATGACACGTCATGGCTGTATCGCTGGTATCGTAGTTGGTGGTTTAACAGTACTTATTTGGAAACAATTTGAATTCCTTGGTCTATACGAAATCGTACCAGGTTTCATCTTCTCTTCCATCGCGATTTACGTGGTGAGTATCATGGATAAATTACCGCCTCGTCCAGTTCTTAAGGACTATAAAGAAGCGGAGAAAATGCACATCCTATAAAATGAGTACTGTCCGTTCTACCAAATAAGAGCTGTACGTTCACCAAAACAGAATACATAAAAATAGAGCTAGTTGATTCAACGATCAACTAGCTCTTTTATTATGAATATTGTTGTAAGCCTTCTTTTATAGCTTCCTTCACTTCAGTCACCAAGGATGCTGGTGAAAGTACTTTTACACTTTGCATATATTGGAGAGCCCAATATTTAAACGCATGATGATTTACACGTACGCGACATACCACATCATCAGCTGTTACATTAGTAAATTCCACATTGCCATCGAACCAATC
The DNA here is from genome assembly GCF_002959835.1 of Veillonella sp. S13053-19. Classification (NCBI taxonomy): domain Bacteria; kingdom Bacillati; phylum Bacillota; class Negativicutes; order Veillonellales; family Veillonellaceae; genus Veillonella; species Veillonella sp. S13053-19. Next base: position 25,495 of record NZ_PPDA01000002.1, read on the forward strand.
CAAGATTTGATTTACGATAGAACGTTTTGCTTTAAAGCTTACCGTAATGGATTCACCACCGAACATATAGATATGCTCTTTTGCGTACTGAGACACATTAAAGGTGCGTTGCTGTTGGTATCCCTTTATCTCCCGTAAAGGTTTTCTTCGTTCGCTTAGCACCGTAATGTGTGCAATACGATCGACGCGCAATGTAGACATGTCGTCGTAGTTTTCGTGGTTCCCAACTAGGTAATAGTGTCCCCGATTCATTACTAGTTGGAATGGGTTAAATACATATTTCCGTTCCTTGTTATCTGGACCGAGATTAATATGTAAGCGCTTATCCACGTCAGGTTGGCAATAAGCCAACGAAATTTTTCTCCCCTTTTGTATTGCTTCTTCTATGAGATCAATGTTAAGGAATAAGTCCTGGCTTCTATGAAGGTAACCTGTAGAACTTTCAATATCAATACCATGGGGCTTGAAATGAGAGCTACCAAGTTTAGCAACACGACTAATTAAATCCTTACGTTGAGATGCTGTAATATGGCGAGATGCCAACACACCATCAATCAATAATCGCAATTCCGAATCTTCAAAAGTATGAATCATGTAGAAATTGGTACGGCGAGTAGTGCCATCTGCTCCCACGGCAGACTCTTCACATTGAATACCAAAATCACCAGATTCATATAAATCATTTAAATGACGGCCTAAGGTCTTCCGATCCACGGACACCTCGTACCGCTCAGCTAATATACTGCGGATCTCCTCTTGAGATAAAGTATGATTAGCATCTGTTTCACTTTTCAGGATTTCTAGTATGTATACTAGAACTGCCTTCTTAGATGCCATAAAAGACTCCTTTTACAAATAATACAATTAGTACAACTAATACAATTTATATAATCATCCACAACACTCCGGATGATGTTCACAAAAATACCCATACATAGTATACCATAATTTTCATATATGGTTCATTTATTTCTCATTAATTTTATCGATTTACTATACTTTTTTGGCAAGATTAAATAACTAAATGTAATAATTATTAAATAAATTTAAATTTAATTATATAAAAGAAAACCCATTAACACTTTTTACATATAAATGTTATAAGTGTAACGGGTTTTGTTTTGCACTATGAAATTAATATGAACGGAACCTCTTTAAACGCTCAAATTTCAAATACATAGTCATTCCCTTTTAAGAAATACCATCTGTCTTTTTATTTCTAAGAAAACCTAGATCTCCCATGCGCTTTGTTAACTCATTATAAAAGGCTTCTGCCATCGCATTTTGGTGCTTACCAGTTTGCGATTTATCAGCACTAAAAATGGTATCTTTAATTTTTTTAGTTAAAGTAGACTTAGACTTTGGTTTATTCAACAACTCCATGAACATTAAATCTTCTTCAGAAATATCGCCAATAGCATCATTGAATGAATTCCCGCCATAAATATACTCACTACCACCATCAGCTATGGCTTTCACTAAGTTTGTAAATCGTGTAGGTACATAGGATAAACCTTCCATGTACTCTTGCTTTTCTGGGAATGTTTTATAGAAACGAATACCACCGCGTACCATATGCTCTACTACAGCTTTATATAAGCTGCATACAGCCGGTTCCAATTCATCATCCGATGCATTAGCCACCTCATGAGCCGCTTTTAAAATAGCTAATGCTTCAATCATGTTAAAGGTGCCACCATCCTTGATTAGTGCTTGGAACGTATCTTTTACTAAGCTGTTTTCAAACATTTCCAAAGCCTCTTCATCAAATAGAATTTGGAAGGTAAAGTTATTTATGGCAGTACGCACAGGAATTGTATTTACTTCAGCAGGATTCGATACAGCATAACTAATATCTTTCGCAGCACTTGCTTTACAGATAATAGACTTACGGAATGTCGTATCAAGCATAAAATCTAAATATTGCTCTTGATCTGCTTGGCTGTTAGGCGCTAGTTGCTGAAGTTTGTCTGCAATGCTTTCATCATAAGTACGAACCATAGACAATGTAAGATCTGCATCACCTACATAAGCGAGATTATTAGCCTTAAGATGATCATTAAATTGATAGAGATAACATGGATCATTATGAGGTTCTAAATGGTCATGACCTACATAATAGTCGTCCTTTTGCATAACGGAGCGCAAGGCACCGAGGAATTTACTATTACGTTCTTTTAGATTATCGTAGTTAAGGATTTGGGCACCTACCAAGCTTCCCACAGTCTTACCACGCAATACCTTTTCCTTATGCGTAGATTCATCATGGCCACGATTAGCAAACAACATGAGCTGACGAACCTCTTCCATCGTATGCCAGCCCGGATAGGTATTATAAGATACGTAAGCAATACCATTATCAGCTAAGTGATTGGAAATAATATCAAGCAATTTATCCTTCATTTCATCGCTGATCCAAGAGTAGAAACCATGCGCAATAATATAGTCAAAGTTTCCCATTGATTCATCAAAATTCAAGATATCCCCTTGTACTAAAGATACATTATCAAGTTTTGCATCCCCGATAATTTTATTTCCCTTCTCTACTTGGTCTTGTGAAAGTTCAATCCCTACAAAGGTCGCTTCAGGATTGTGAGCTGCTTGGGAAATGATATTACCACCATAGGTAGCACCTAATTCAAGGACACGCGCCGTTTTAGCCGTTGGTGGCTTAAGACCCACAAGTGTACCATATGCCTCTAAATAAGCAGGTGTAGTAAAAGGAAATGGATAGGATTTATAGCCTAACTCTTTATATATCGTTTGTTGCATTTCTTCATTTACCATTTGTGTATTATCCTTAGCCATATATACCTCTATATTTAATATTAGAATTATTCAAATATGTATTACTAACATTATGTATTGCTAGCATTATGCATAGCTACTTATCATTATACCAAATTCCAAATATATTACCTATGTTTCGAGCAGTTAATACGCAAATAATACAATCAGAACCACCCGTAAAACGGGTGGTTTGCTCACGGGCTATAAGCCCGTAGTACTAGGCCAGCGTCTAAAGGCGCTGGCTTTCACTACGTTCAAGCCGCATAGCCATTGACTCGTAACGGTCCCCTTAAAGGGGATATGTATTACTTGCTACCCTTAAAAGGGTCCTCATATTCTTTTACACTAAGTTTATCTTTCATTTGGTCATGTAACTCTTGCTCACGTATATATTTTTTTACGGTAGCTTCATTTAATCCTACCGTACTTACATAATATCCCTCGGACCAAAAGTGTCTATTTCCAAATTTATACTTTAAGTTTGCGTGTTTATCGAACATCATTAGCGCACTTTTACCCTTTAAATATCCCATAAAAGATGAAACTGATATTTTAGGTGGAATTAACACTAGCATATGCACATGATCTGCCATAAGCTCCCCCTCTATAATCTTGACGCCCTTATATTCACATAAACGTCTCAGTATTTCACGTAAACTATTTCTGTATTGATTATATATAACTTTACGTCTATACTTAGGTGTAAATACTATGTGGTATTTGCATAACCATTTTGTGTGCGCAAGGCTCTGTGTCTTTGTTGCCATATAAAATCACCTTTCTTTTGTATATAATGCGGCTTGAACACCTACATTATACTTAAGCAAGGTGATTTTTTTGTATAACTTTCGTTGCCGCACCCGCATAGCGGGTGGTTTTATGATTCGCGACTACGTCGCGAACCAGTCTAAAGACAATAACAAAAAGAGGCACCCTCGAAAGGGTGCCTCATATAGTTATCAGTCGTTAAATAACGGATTATTTTACGTCTTCAAAACCTTTTTGTAAGCGAACATAGCTTAAGCGACGTTCTTTAGCGTCTTGTTCAGTTTTAGCGAACAATTCTTCTGCAACGTCTGGAGCTGCTTTAGCCAAGGAAGCATAACGTACTTCACCTTTAAGGAAGTCTTGGAAGCTTTCAGTTGGTTCTTTGGAATCCAAGGAGAATGGATTTTTACCTTCTTCTTTAAGTTGAGGGTTGTATCTGTAAAGATCCCAGTAACCAGCTGCAACTGCTTTACGTTGTTCTTCTTGAGCTTTACCCATACCAGCTTTGATACCATGGTTGATACATGGGCTGTAAGCGATGATCAAGGATGGACCTGGATATGCTTCAGCTTCTGTAACAGCTTTCATCAATTGGTTTTTGTCTGCGCCCATAGCTACTTGTGCTACGTATACATAACCATAAGACATAGCCATCATGCCAAGGTCTTTTTTCTTAGTACGTTTACCAGAAGCTGCGAATTGAGCAACTGCTGCTACGTTAGTGGATTTGGAAGCTTGACCACCAGTGTTGGAGTATACTTCAGTATCGAATACGAAGATGTTGATGTCTTCGCCAGAAGCTAATACATGGTCAACACCACCGAAACCGATATCGTATGCCCAGCCGTCACCACCGAAGATCCAGTGAGAACGTTTGATCAAGAATTGTTTTTTCTCAAGAAGTTCTTTCAACTCAGGAGTTGTAGCACCTTCAGCTTCGATAGCTGCTACTAAACGTTCGGAACGTTGACGAGTAGCCGCACCAAGGTTAGCGAATTCAAGCCATTGTTCTAAAGCTTCTTTCAATTCGCCAGTAGCAGTTTCAGCAGCTTTCGCAGCCACTTCTGCTAATTGTTGACGAACTTTCTTAACGCCGATGTACATACCATAACCATACTCAGCATTGTCCTCGAACAAGGAGTTAGCCCAGGAAGGACCTTGACCTTGTTGGTTAGTTGTGTATGGAGATGCAGGCATGGAAGCACCCCAGATGGAGGAACAACCAGTTGCATTGGCAATCATCATGCGGTCGCCGAATAATTGAGTTAACAATTTAGCGTAAGGAGTTTCACCACAACCTGCGCAAGCACCGGAGAACTCGAACAATGGTTGTTCGAATTGAGAACCTTTAAGAGTCTCTTTCTTCATAGGGTTTTCTTTTACAGGAAGGTTAACACCGTAATTCCAAGCTTCAGCTTGTTCAATTTCAGTGTCGATGGAAGTCATTACGATAGCTTTGCCTTTTGGAGATGGACAGATATCAACACAGTTACCGCAGCCCAAGCAGTCTAATGGGGATACTGCGATACGGAATTGAAGATCTTTAGCGCCCATAGCAGGAATTGTATCGAAATGTTCTGGAGCCGCAGCCACTTCTGCTTCAGTTGCCAAGATTGGACGAATTGTAGCATGTGGACATACGAAGGAACATTGGTTACATTGGATACAGTTTTCTGGTAACCATTTTGGAACGAACAATGCAGGACCGCGTTTTTCGAATTTAGCAGTACCAGCAGGTAATGTACCGTCTTCGTAACCAGCGAATGTGGATACAGGAAGATCGTAACCAGCTTGAGCATTGATTGGTTGTGCAATGTTTTGAACGTAGGATGGACAAGACTCACAACCAGGTTTTACTGTGTGGTTGCCTTCATCAACAGCGTTTTTCCAGTCAGCAGGAACATCTACTTTTACCAAAGCGCCAACGCCTTGATCGATAGCAGCATTGTTCATGTCAACGATATTTTGACCTTTTTTACCGTAAGAAGTTACTACGGATTCTTTAAGGTATTTAACAGCATCTTCAACAGGGATGATTTCAGTCAATTTGAAGAACGCAGCTTGAGTTACCATGTTGATACGACCGCCCAAACCGATTTCGGAAGCGATTTTCGCAGCATTGATGATGTAGAAGTTCAATTCTTTTTCTGCGATTTGACGACGTAATTTAGCAGGTAAATGTTCGTCCAATTCTTCAGGAGACCAAGTACAGTTCAATAAGAATGTACCACCTTTTTTGATGCCGCGGATCAAGTCGTATTCATGTACGTAAGATTGACGGTGACATGCTACGAATTGAGGTTCAGTTACCAAGTAAGGTAAGTTGATTGGGTTTTTACCAAAACGAAGGTGAGACATTGTTACGCCACCAGATTTTTTGGAGTCGTAGTCGAAGTATGCTTGAGCATACATGTCAGTGTGGTCACCGATGATTTTGATAGCGGATTTATTCGCACCTACAGTACCGTCAGAACCGAAGCCCCAGAATTTACATTCAGTCAAACCAGGAGTTTCTACTTCTACGCCTTCAGCACGATCTAAGGACAAGAATGTAACATCGTCATTGATACCCAATGTGAAGAATTTCTTGCCATTTTCAGCAGCTAAGTTATCAAATACAGCCACGATGTCTGCAGGGATAACGTCTTTGGAGCTCAAACCATAACGACCAGCGATAACTTTTACATTACGGCCGCCGTCAACTACAGCTGCTTGTACATCCAAGAACAATGGTTCAGCCAAAGCGCCTGGTTCTTTAGTGCGGTCAAGCACTGCAATGCGTTCTACAGTTTGAGGAAGAGCTTTCAACAAACGATCTGTTGCGAATGGACGGAACAAGTGAACGTTGATGAAACCTACTTTACGACCCAATTTGTTGAGGTAATCAACAGTGGATTGTACTACTTGAGCGGAAGAACCCATAGTAACGACTACGTCAGTTGCATCAGGAGCACCATGGTAGTTGAACAATTGGTAGTTAGTACCAGCCAATTTGTTAACTTCGTTCATGTAATGTTCTACAACGTCTGGAAGTTCCAAGTAGAATTTGTTGGATGCTTCACGATGTTGGAAGTATACGTCAGGGTTTTCTGCAGTACCACGAGTTACAGGAGCATCTGGATTCAACGCATTTTTACGGAAAGCTTTAACAGCGTCCATGTCTACTAATGGTTTCAAATCTTCATAGTCCCAAATTTGAATTTTTTGAATTTCGTGGGATGTACGGAAACCGTCGAAGAAGTTGATGAAAGGTACGCGAGTTTTAATAGCTGTCAAGTGAGCTACTGCGGACAAGTCCATTACTTCTTGTACGGAGGATTCAGCTAGCATAGCGCAACCGGATGCACGAGCAGCCATAACGTCTTGATGGTCACCAAAGATAGACAAAGCATGTGCAGCTAATGCACGAGCAGCTACTTGGAATACACCTGGAAGTAATTCGCCTGCTACTTTGTATAAATTAGGAAGCATCAATAACAAACCTTGGGAAGATGTGAAAGTTGTTGTTAATGCGCCAGCTTGTAAGGAACCGTGGAATGCAGCAGCAGCGCCTGCTTCAGATTGCATTTCTACAACTTGAACAGTGTTGCCGAAGATGTTTTTACGACCAGCAGCAGACCATTCGTCAATGTGTTCTGGCATTGGGGAAGATGGAGTGATTGGGTAAATCGCAGCAACTTCTGTAAAACCATAAGAAACGTGAGCAGCCGCTTGGTTGCCGTCCATAGTTTTAAATTTACGACTCATGTGATTATTGCCTCCTTAAGCATTTAGCAAAAATAGAACACTTGCTTAATCTATCATTATGTTTAGGAATAACAACCATTACAAACTTGCGTACATGAAAAAATAATGCAATAATATATATGTTATATATAATACGGCATTATGTGTGAACATACTTTTTTGTAATGGGCACAACCATAATTCCTAATATCATAACTTGATATAGCCCTATAAGCTAATTATAACGTGCTGGGCCCTATCAACGCAACACATACAGTGACTGTCGCTTTGCCAATATTGCTATTCATGCTTTACATAAAGTAATAGCTAGTTGCATTCTAGTAATAACTATTCTCATTTAGTTAGGTCACTTCCTATAACCAAGTTTTATTTTTAGGGGGTTAATTATGGATTTTCATCATTTGAAATACTTCGTTGAAGTAGCTGATCAAAAAAGCTTCAGTAAGGCTGCGAGGAATTTACACATCTCCCAATCTGCTATCAGCCGTACTATCAAAGCTTTAGAAGACGAACTTGGTGTTGTTCTCTTCATGCGTAATGCTAAATCTGTAGAACTTACTGATGGGGGTACCATCTTCTTAACCCACGCTAAACGCGTTGTGTTTATGTTTGAACATCTAAAAACTGATTTTGAAAATGAATTTCGTTTGGAGCAAGGTTCCATCCGAATTGGTATTCCACCAATTACAGATGCACCAATCTTTGCCCAATTATTAGGGGAGTTCAAAAAAGTATATCCGCAAATTGAATTAGAGCTATATGAACAAGGTTCTAAAAAGGTTGAAATCAGCGTTCAAGAAGGTTTAATTGATATTGGTATCATCTGTACTAAACCAAACCCTAAAGAATTTGAGTCCTTCTACCTTACTAGTGACCCACTTTCCGTTATCATTCCAAAATCCAGCCCTCTAGCGAAGGAAAAAGAAATTCGTTTAGAAATGTTAGCTGATGAATCCTTTGTATTGCACAAAGACGACTTCAACTTACATGACGAAATCATCAAAGCTTGTAAGCACACCGGTTTCCAACCGCATATCGTGTTTGAAACAAGTCAACGTGATCTTATGTTACAAACGGTTAGTGCAGACCTTGCCATCGCATTGTTACCATCTCGCCTCTGCCCTGAGGTAGGTGAAAATACTGAGGTTGGTTCCAAGGTTGTCGTAAGACCACTAGTGCCTGAAATCATTCATACCCTCTATGTTATTTGGAAAAAAGGTCATTACCTCTCCCACGCTTCTCGCTTGTGGTTAGACTTTGTAAATTCCAAATTACCATTACCAGGATTACAACTCGAGGATCGTCAATAATGAATAAAACATCTGGGCTCGCAGCTAAATTGCGGGCCCTTTTGAAAGCTAAAGAAGCTCCTATGTGGGGCGTGATTATTGTGCTGGTTATTGTTATAATCTTCCAGCAAATACAAATTTCAGAATTACAATGGCGCGTCGATGAAGACCATGATGGCTCCACCATCAATAGCGTAGCAGGTCGCCTATACATTCTAGAAGGGATGGCTAATAAACATGGCGATCAATTAGACGAAGTCTTTAAAAGTATTCGCCAACTCCAAAACGATGGTGCTATGTACGACTGGGAGCTAAAACAACTACAATGGTTACACCCAGAACTCAAAGTACAACCGCCAGAGGCCAATCCACACCAATTCAAATCGACAGATTTAAACCTCGATATGAACCCTGGGAAAGTGCCTGATGTAAAAAAATAAAAAATGCCAGATACAACGATTAGACTCAAATGAGTAATAATACTGTATCTGGCATTTTTAGTTTATGATTTTATTTATCTATATTCAATAACAGAATAATTTTGTTACACAAACACTGAAATTTATTTAACTTACGTTCTATTACATTAATTAAAAATTGTAACATCTTTTATTTTTCTATCTAGCCGATAATAATCATATAATGCAAAAGATTTATCATATGCTTTTTCCTGCTCTCGTACCACAGAATAATGCCTATGATGGAAATTACCTTCATCATCTATATAAAGATAAAGATTTTTCTGGGCCATAACGCCAAATCCCATAGCTTCTAAGCCATAGCCTTTATGAACCCCGTCATTAGTATTTAGATAATCACGTAGTTCTGCTTCACGAGCTTTGTTTACCCAGCCCAATTCCAACACTCTACTAACTAAAGCATCTTCAGCGGCCTTATATGCTTTATCTGCGGCTACCAATCCTTTATCAGGGAACCCCTGAGTAGTCTCTTCATAACCAAATCCCGTTACACCAATTAAGTTTCCAGAGCCATATCTATTCTCATAAAAAATAATGGGATCTGCTACAGTAACAATTTTATCCACAAAAGGATTCCAATAGTTAGAATCAATATATCGCTCCTGCGCTTTATATTCAACAAAATATTGAGTTTTACCGGCATCATTAATTGTTGGTTTAATTTCTATTGTTCCATTCTCATATGTATAAATTGATGAATCAACATAATAAGCAGATACATAGTAATCACCAAGTATTGGCTTCAGTTTATTTTGCAACGCCTTAAGTGTATCAATTTGATTTTGATTATAAATAAATTTTGCTCGCCCTATATTCTTAACTGCCGTTTCCCAAGAATCATAAGGACCTGAAACTTCAACAATGTCACGATTATGTACAGCCAATCGCTCAAAGGCAGCTCGCCCTTCACCAGTCGGGTCATATAATGATATAGCATTTACAGATGCGCCTAGTGTAAAAATTGTTAATACGGCTGCTAAAAATAACTTTCTATACATATTATCCTCTCTTAATTTTATCCTGTAGATTCTATTATTCTTATTATACATAAAACAACATTATTACTAAAGGAAAAGAGCTATATCTCTATATAACCGCTATTATGCGAGAGTATTAAAGATATAGCTCTTTTTAAATTTGATTCAGGGCTACTTAGTCATCCTTATGTTCCATAGATTTTGGAAGTGTCAAAATCAATAGACCTGCAAGGAACATGCATGCACCCATTACGTAATAGCCTATTGCAAAGCTACCAGTATGACCATTGATAAAGCCAAGCATATAAGGACCTACCCAGCCCCCTACGTTACCGGAAGCATTAATAAGACCCATTGCACCTGCTGCGGCTGCACCAGATAAGAACGTGGTCGGCATGGTCCACCATACACCCATACCACCGTAAACACCAACAGCCGTTAAACAGATGAATAACAAGCTAATTTCTGGAGATGGACTATGTGGTGTAGCAATAAAACCAAAGGTGCCAATAAACAAGGTAGTAGCAATATGCCAACGTTTTTCATTGCGCTTCTCAGAGGAGTGACCGCAGTATACTTGCACAAGTAATGCAGCCGTCATTGGGATAGCAATAGACCAAGCTACCACACTTGGTGGCCAGCCAGATAAACTTTTAAGTACTTGAGGCATCCAGAAGCTAAAGCCCCAGAAGCCAATAATCCATAAGAAGTAAATTAAAGATAAAAGTAATACTTTAGGATCTCTTAAGGCTTGCCAAGTTGTATATTTCTTAACCTCTTGTTTTTTAGCTTCCTCTTTAGCTAATTCTTCTTTCATGTAAGCTTTCTCTGCATCGCTTACCCAAGAAGCCTGTTCTGGTTTTTCTTTCATCCAGAATGCAAAAATGAAAGCAAAGATTACAGCAGGTAATGCCTCTACGATGAAGAGTGTGCGCCACCCATGTAAGCCAAAGAACGTTGTATCAAGTAATATACCAGCTAACGGACCACCAATGATATTAGAGAATAACAAAGACGTAAGCATCAAGGAAATAGCCTTTGCTCGCTCCTTCGGTAAGAACCAATTAGGAATCAACAAGGAATATACGACAGGATACAATGACGCTTCACATAACCCCAATAGAAATCGATATAAGTAAAACTCCCATACAGTAGTCATGGTCGTCATAAGGACACACACTATGCCCCAACTAAACATAATGCGTGCAATCCAAAGCATAGCATTACAACGTGCAGCGATCAATGATGCAGGCACCTCAAAGAGAACATAGCCAATAAAGAAAATGCCGGCTCCCATACCGAATACCTCTGGTGTTAACCATGGTAAGTTTTGTTTCATCGTTAGACCTGCATAGGCAATATTTACGCGGTCCAAGAAGGCAATAATAGAAACAATAAATAATGGCAGGATTACATGCCACATACGTCGCCGTGTAAAATCCTTAACATCAATAGCCTCACTTCGAGACTCCGTTACAGATGAGTTCATACAATTCCTTTCTACTAACTAAGATATTACATACTATACTATCTTAAGAAAACAAAAGTCCCCTGTCAATGGAATTGTATAGAATATAGAAATAACAAATAAGAATAGCAAAATCAAAATCATAGCATCTAAAATAGAAAAGGTATATTCACAAAGAATGACTGTATAAAATAAAAAGCACTTTATGGTATAACTCTATCTCTATTACAAGATAACAAAATACTATAAAGTGCTTTCATATTAATTAGTACTAACAGGGTCATAATCAGCAGGTACAGGAGCAACGATACTTACAAAGATAACATCTTCTGTTCCAGTATTTTTTGCGCCATGACATTCACCCTTTTTAGATACTATAACTTGCCCCTTTGTAAAAGGCACCTCCGTATCAGGCGTTGGATAAAATACCCCCTTGCCTTGCAATATAACCCATATATCATCAGAGTTATGATGGTAATGCTTTGGTAAGGTTTGACCAGGTTTAATAACCCATACTGAACCACCTGTGGAATCAGTTTGATAAAATGGAGTCCTAACAGCTTTCTCTAGACTTTCAACTTTCACAAGTTCCATGTCAAAAACACGTTGATCATTCATAATGCTCACACCTTTCATCAATTACCAACTAGCGAGTGCCCGATGCATATTCGCCCAAATTAATATCTATAACAGTACGAACAGAGTTATCTGTTAGATCTTGTTTAAATACTTGGCTCATAGTCTCTCCTAAAATTAAAACATAAAGTGAAACATAGCTTCCCCCCTTATAGTATATCAAAGGTTTATAAGTATAACAATCATTTAGATATATACCTACAGGTATTTTCGAGTATATGATGCAACGCAAAAACACTCCCTACAAATCCGAAGATCATAGGGAGTATTTTGATTTTAATTATAGAGGTTTACGAACCACGTCGATGATAGAGCCATCGCGGTATTCTACGATTGCTACGATATCTTCGTCTTTGTCAGACACAGGAATGTCTTGTGGTTTACCTACTAAGTCAAATGCTAATTGTTGTAATTCTTCAATTGTGAAGATAGGCAAGTTGCTATCTTTGAAGCGTTCAATCAAATCAGTACGAGCTGGGTTGATTGCGATACCATATTCAGTAACAAGTACGTCAATGGAGGAGCCTGGTGTAATTACAGTAGCTACTTTATCACGGATCATTGGCAAGCGGCCGCGGATCAATGGGCAAGTAATAACTGTGCATTTAGCACCTGCTGCTGTATCGGAGTGACCTCCAGAAGCGCCCATCAATACACCGTTGGAGTCAGTCATTACGTTTACGTTGAAATCAAGGTCGATTTCAGTAGCACCAAGGAATACTACGTCTAAGTAGTTAGTAGTGCAGTCTGTCCAAGGGTTAGCGTACATAGAAGCGGACATTTCGATATGTGCAGAGTTTTTATCCAAAGATGCTGCTGCAGTAGTATCGAATGTTTGAGTATCGTAGATAGCACGAATCAAACCTTCTTCAAGCATGCCAGTCAAGATACCAGTAGCACCACCGATAGCAAAGCCAGCTACTTCACCGCGTTTGCGAAGTTTTTCACCGATGAATTTCGCTACAGTCAATGGAGCGCCACCAGCGCCCAATTGGAATACGAAACCGTCTTTAATGATACCGGCTTGGTCAAGGAATTCACCAGCTAATTCAGCGATTTTGATTTGGATAGGGTTTTTAGTAAAACCTACCGCACCAGAAGCGATACCTTCTGGATCACCAATGCTTTCAACCTCAACAACATAATCTACGTCAGTTTGAGGGATTGCATAGTTGTGTACATAGTCAACCAAGTTATCTGTGATAATAACAGTTGTATCTGCATAGTGGGAGTCAACTTTAGCATAGCCAAGTGCACCACATGCGGATTTGCCTGTACGACCAGTAGCATTACCACGTGGATCAGCTGTAGGAGCACCCATGAAAGCTACGTCGATATGAACTTCGCCACATTCGATAGCACGAGCACGGCCACCATGGGAACGAATGATTACAGGGCGTTTCAATACGCCTGGGTTTTGTGTTAAGAATTTACCAAGACGATCGCGCAAGCCAGATGTTTCGATAGCTGTTACAGTACCATCTTGAATCATTTCTACTAAGAACTCATGGCATGGGGATAAGGAGGAAGACGCAATTGTAATGTCTTTAATACCTTTCGCTTGAACGCGTTCCATAACCATTTTCATTACATAGTCGCCATTGCGCAAGTGATGGTGGAAAGACAATGTCATACCATCTTTTACGCCAGCTTTTTCGATTGCTTCGTCGATAGAAGCAAGAACTTTATTAGTACCCACACGACTCATGTGTACAGTTTTACCTGCGCGATGAGCATTTGGTTCGATTGCGAATTCACCTTGGTATACTTCGCGACCTTCTAGTGCTGGGATATTTGTTGGGATATCGCGACCTACTTTATTTAACATCGTATTCTGCTCCTTCCTCTAATTCAACTTTAATACCTGCTGCACGTGCTTTATCAACTACGCGTTGTGCACGAACTACGATAGGACCATCGATCATTTTGCCATCTACAGCGATTACGCCTTTATTGTTGCGCAATGCATCTGCATAGCTGTTCAATACCTTAACGGAATGAGCGATTTCTTTTTCGTCAGGAGTGAATACTTCGTGGATAATTTTAATTTGGCTTGGGTGGATACAAGATTTGCCATCGTAACCCAAAGCTTTAATGAATTCAACTTCTTCGCGGAAACCTTGAGGATCTTTCACGTCGGAGAATACTGTATCGATTACGCGGATACCTGCTTCGCGTGCTGCATGAAGGATTGTTTGACGAGCGAACAACAATTCAACAGCTGGTTTGCTTTTACCAGTGCGAAGGTCAGCACGATAGTCTTCAGCGCCAAGAGCGATAGCAACTACGCGAGGGCCATGGCAGATTTCGCGAACATTGTACAAGCCACGAACGGATTCGATAGCTACGATAATGTTGATTGTACCTTCTTCCCAACCGTTAGCTTTTTCTACTTCTTCAATTTTCTTCGCTACAATTTCAACTTCGGAAACGTCCTCAGTTTTAGGTAAACGAATCAAATCAGGTTTGGCAGGAACGATTACATCAAGATCATCATAACCATAAGGAGTTTGAGTAGGATGGTTGATACGAACAACTGTTTCACCGCGGAACTTACGGGATTTCAAAGCTTCTGCAGTTAAAAGACGAGCAGTGTCTTTTTCTGTTACAGCAACGGAATCTTCGATGTCGATCATGATGGAGTCAGCACCGTGAATGTCAGCACTGTTAATCATTTTAGGTGTATTACCAGGTACGAACATCATGGAACGAGACAAGCGTTTTTTAGCAGCCTCTGTTAATGGATTTGTTTTAACTTCTGGGAATGTTTTATCGTTAGCCATTATGCTTTGCTCCCCCTTTCCAATGCGCCTAATACGCGAGCTTTAATTGTGTAATCCCAAGCATTTTTATCTTGTACGATTACTTTCACGCCGTCAAAACCAGCTTCTTTTACTGTGTTCAAAACAACGGATTTAATTTGGTCGCCGTATTGACGGATAACTTTGGATGTTAATTCGATTTCGATACCGCTAGCAATCGGTTCAACCGTTACTAATGCATCATTTTTTTCATCGAAGCCTGCTTGAGCAGCTTTTACTAATTGTGCCATGTTGCATCCTTTCCTTGTGAAACATTTATAAAGTTCAAGTCTGTACAGGCTCGTCGCGAGAGCCCAGTACAGACGATGAATACTAACAATTAAATTCTAACACTCCATAGTGAAAGTTTCATATTACATGAAACCTGTAATTTTCCACCAAGGAATACCAATTACGTAGTTCAATACTAAACATACTACTGCAATCATTAAACCAACTGTCCACCAGTCTTTTACATTGTTATAACCAGCGGAGAAGATGATTGGACCAGGAGCAGCACCGTAGTGAGTTACGGAACCACCATAGGAGTTTGTACCGATCATAATGAATGCAAGTAATGTAGGATCGATGCCTGCGTTGATACCAACGATCAAGAATACTGGAAGCATCGCGGAGATGTATGCAGTACCAGATGCGAAGAAGTAACGAACAGCAACGGAAATAACAGAGATAAGGATAAGCATCATGAATGGATCTAAACCGAAGTTCATATGAGTTTCTAAGAATTTAGCCAACCATTCGAAGAATTTACCTTTAGTCAATGCGGAGGATAAGCCCAAGATACCGCCGAACCAAATCAATGTGTTCCAAGCAGCTTTAGTTTTGAGCAAGTCATCCCAAGTAATAATGCCACATACGAAAGTAGCAATCATTGCTACAATAGCTACAGCTGTAGCGTCAATTTTGATACCAAATGTTGGGAGAATCCAACCAGTAATTGCAAGAAGCGCGATAGCGATAAGGCCTTTTTCGGACGCTTTCATAGGTCCCAATTCTGCTAAGCCATCTTCAGCAATTTTCTTGTTGTCGATTTCTTTTACTGTAGGGCGTTCATACATGTAGCCAATAATTGGAACAAGCATTAACATGATGAAACCTGGTACGAACATAGCTGCAGCCCATTGGCCCCAGTTTAAAGATACGCCTGTCAATTTAGTAATGAAATCAAGCGCCAATAAGTTTGGTGCCATTGCTGTAGCGAACAAGAAGGATGTTACCTTTGTTGCAAAGTAACCATTCTGTAAGAGGTAAGCACCTGCTTTTTTAGCAGATTCACCAGGATAAGAACCAACCGCTTCAGCGATGGACAAGTTGATTGGATATACGATACCAGCCGCACGAGCTGTGTTGGATGGTGTGGCAGGAGATAAGATTAAGTCAAGGAATGCCGTAACATAACCTAGACGAAGTGTAGTACTACCAAAAGCGCGAACCAAGTAGTACGCAATACGGTGACCAAGGCCAGTTTTACCAAATGCAACGGATAAACCGAAAGCTGCGAAGATTAACCATAATGCTGTATTGCTGTAACCTGCCAATACGTCTTTTGTATTGCTCAATAAAATAGAAGATGTAGCAACACCTAATAATACTGTAATAGGAACTGGAAATGGTTTTAATACCAAGCCCACGATAGTAGCTAAATAAATACCGAATAATTTCCATACTTGTGGTTTTAGGCCTTCTGGTGTGCCACCAAACCACATAAATGCGACGATGGCAGCCATAATGCCAATACGCCATAATTTGTCTTTCATGTGTGTCTTTCCCTTTCTTGAATAACTTAGGCATACATAAAATCATCTAGTCTTGAACAACGTAACAGCTCGCGACGTCTGTTACATCGATTAAGTCTACACTCATTATAAATGTTTAAAAGAATTATGAAAAATAGATTACCTTTATAGGGGTTATAAAAACTTTTATATCTATCAATCATACTTTTTATGCATTTTGAGCATAGTTTTGCAGCTCCAAATGAAAAAAATGCATGTATACGTCCCCAAAGGGGGTATACATGCACTTACATGGTACTGCCTTGCTCTTTCGAGACATCTTTATTATGGGCTATTATATCGAAAAAGTCCAATACTGAAATAGCATGGATAAACAGTTATAAAAGCTCATAGATATGCTCTATTGCAAAGATCCTTATGCTTTATATTCTCTAAAAATACTATTATCTACTACGGTATGTTCTTTGTAGTAATTGCGAACATACTCAATAAATGTCTTGACTACTACTAGATTTTCCGCATCCTTTGTGTACACCATATTCGTATCACGTGTGATGCATTCACCGTCTTTATTGCGCAACGGACTTACATAAATATCTTTATCCTTGCAAGATCCAAGGCCCATATAGGTCAAAATCGACCAGCCAAGGCCTGCACGAACAAAGTGACGACAGGTACTCATGGAGTTTACATCCATCGCAACACTCGGTGGCTCTTCAAAATGTTCAGCACACCATGTTTCGATGATATTAGCTACAGACACATCTGTTTGGTATTTAATGAACGGTACCTTCTCTAACGACTCAGGTGGTACTAATTCTTTATAGACCAAACAATACGGCTCAGCCAGTAACAATTCAGATTTTCCAGATACATCATAGCCACCACGAGCAAAGGCAACCATACAATCGCCTGTATTGAACATTTTTACTACTTGATGGCTGAAAGCAGTCTTTACTTGAATATGAACATCTGGGTATTGTTCGCGGAAGGCTTTCAATAAGGCAGGTAGCTCATAGTCTGCAAAGTTGATAGATGACGCGATTTTCAAGGTTCCTTGAATCTTACCAGACGCAGAGTTCATAGCATTCTCCAATGCCTCTTGATCTTGCATCATTCTTTTACAGTAATCATAGAAAATTTCGCCTTGTGCCGTGAGGGCAATCCCTTCAGCAGTCCGCAACAATAGAGAATGGCCCAAGGCTTTTTCCATATGACGCAACCGATAGCTCAACGCCGGTTGCGATAAAAATAATTTTTCTGCAGCCCTTGTAATATTGCCTTCATCGACAACGGTTACAAAGGTTTTCCATTCTCTATCGTCCATACTATCTCCTTGTTATCGCTTATTACCAAAGATGCGCAATAAGGATAAGAATAAGTTAATGAAATCTAAGTATAGATTTAACGCACCTGTAATTTCGATGCGGTCTAAGATGCTTTCATCCTCCATCAAAGCTACTTCAGTTACATTGTTTTTAATGCGGTTAACGTCAATAGCTGTAAAAATAGAGAATACAACAACGCCTACATAGCCAAGCACGAGGCTCACTGTATCACTGAAAGCACTAAGTACAGCCACGTTAAAGTAACGAGCCCCTATCATCACAAAAGATACGATGATCATACCAATTAAGGCAGCCATTACATATGGTGTGAGTGAAGATAAGTTACGTTTCGTAGTAGCCCCTACTATAGCAAAGCCAATGAAGAATGCCAACGTACCTACTAAGGCTGGAATGACTACATCAAACACATTATATCGGAGAGATATCAAGGTCAATGTAAGACCATTCAACGCACTGTAGAGGAAGAACATACCGCGCAAAGTCATTACGTTAGCCGTATATGCTCGAGCACTAAATAGGACAATAACGCCAATCTCTACTAATAAGATGATATAGAAGTTTTGGTACGCAAAGCGCAACCAGTTTGGATTTGCTAACGCAGCAAAGCCAACACCGATAGTTGTAAGCAAACCTACAACCATCCACAAGAAAGATCCCTTCAAACGTTGGGATACGATACTTTCAACCTGAGCAACTTGAGAATTGCTAGGTCCTGTTACATTATATGGATTCATAGTCTCGCTCCTTATATTAAGCATTCATATTTTAACTAGCCTATATTTCGTCATATAGTTCCGTCACGAAATTAGGCAGTCCCTATATTATAAAATTATTATTCCTAACTATCGAGCATTGGCAATGCCTGCAAACACCTTGCCTCGTTCGCCATCGATAGTTACCTCTTGACCTTCAAGAAGTACGTCATGAGCATTTTTAGCGCCTAAAATTACAGGAATACCATAGGTAATGCCTGCAATAGCACTGTCAGAGGTATAACCATCTTCAACAGCAATAATACCGCCAGCACGTTTTGCAATAGCCATTAATTCAGGTTCCATTGTGCCCACCACAAGGATGTCGCCGTCTTTGAAGTTTTCATAATTACCCTTATGATTAGCAGCAATGAATACAGTGCCTGTAACGGATTTACGCAAAATACCATTACCAGACAAGAGTACTTGGCCTGCAATATGAACGCGAATCATATTTGTAGTACCTGTAGCGCCAGATGGTACGCCAGCCGTTACCACAACTAAATCACCAGACTCAATAGCACCTGTGCCAAGAGCACCTGTGATGGCTTGTTTAACCATTTCATCAGAGTTAACGATTTCATGACCTTTAATAGCCTCTACACCCCAGCATAATTGCATGCGGCGAATTGTTTCATCATGCGGTGTTACGGCAATAATTTTGCACGCCGGACGATGTCGTGCAGTGCTAATTGCAGTATGACCAGATTCAGTACATGTCAAAATAGCGGCAGCTCCAAGATTTTGAGCGATGCGCACGCTTGCTAAACATACAGCACTGGTAGTCGTCATATCCTCATCTTGACGAGCACGACTTTTGCTATCGTAAATAGCAGCTTGTTCTGTTACCTCAGCAATGCGAGTCATAGTCGTAACCGCCTCTACAGGATAGGAACCATTTGCGGTTTCGCCAGACAACATAATCGCATCCGTACCGTCTAAGATGGCATTGGCTACGTCACTTGCTTCCGCCCGTGTAGGACGTGGATTTTGAATCATGGACTCCAGCATTTGGGTTGCCGTAATAACTGGTTTTCCTAAGTCATTACATTTTTCAATCATCATTTTTTGAAGTACTGGTACCTCTTCGGCAGGGATTTCTACACCGAGGTCACCGCGAGCAACCATAAGACCGTCCGCTACTTCCAAAATTTCATCGATGTTTTTAACGCCTTCAGCATTTTCAATTTTTGCGATAATCTTGATATCTTTTTTCTCAGACTCAAGGATACGGCGGATAGCCACCACATCTTTGCCGCGTTGCATGAAGGATGCGGCCACAAAGTCTACACCCTGTTGACAGCCAAAGCGTAAATCTGCTTCGTCCTGTTCAGATACAGGAGGCAAGCTAAGCGCTACACCTGGCACAGCCACGCGTTTACGGTTACCGATTTCACCACTGTTTTGAACAGTAGTAATGATGTTATTTCCTTCGATGGCATCGATGTTAAGCGTTACAAGACCATCAGCCAAGAGGATTTTATCCCCAACGGACACGTCGCCTACAAGACCTTTGTGGTTCACGGAGCTAAGCTCTTTTGTGCCTTCCACTTCATCAGTAGTCAATGTAAACTTTTGACCTTCTTCAAGGAATACTTTCCCCTCTTTAAATAGACCAAGACGAACCTCAGGACCTTTCGTATCGAGCAATAAGGCGATTGGTTTATTGACAATCATCGCCGCGTCGCGCACCATTTGCATGCGTTCTGCTTGCTCCTCGTGAGATCCATGAGAGAAATTGAATCGAGCCACATTCATGCCTGCTCGCATCATATCTTCTAAAATACCAAATTTATCCGTTCCCGGACCTACAGTACATACGATTTTTGTACGTTTCATCTTTCCTCCTATGAAAGTAATCTCTAGACGAGATTTTTCATTTCTTATTATATAAGTGTTCGTGAAAGCTATGTATTATTGCACCTCTACGGATCCATCACCTAAGATAGCTTCAATAGCCTTGATGGATTCATCGCTAGGGTCAAAGCACATGTTCGGTGGCAAGTTAATGCGCTTCCGTTGACGGTGCAAATATAGTGATGTTGGCACAGAGCCTGCGGTGTTCGTTAACAGCCGTTTTAAGGCTTCACTATTTTCTGGCGTGTCATATTGGCTATAAATATGAATAGCCACATGCTTAGCCTGACTATAGTTTACCTTTAATGGCATAATGCGGTCTGCAATAATTTGCACACCCTTTTCATCCGCATCAACGCGGCCTTTTACCTTTACAATCATATCCACAGCTAGGAACTGTTGACTTTGACTAAAGACCTTAGGGAATGCCACTACGTTAGCCGCACCAGAATAATCTTCGATACGAAGAATAGACATAACCTCATTTCGTCTCGTCATGCGGTCCGTCTTATTTTCAATCAATCCCCCAAAGGTTATGGTTTGACCATCGTATTGCTCTGGATTTTCTACGAGAGCCCCCAGTTCAAATAGGCCCTCTAGCTCCTTCGCATAGCCTTGCAATGGATGGCCTGTAATGTAAAAGCCTGTATATTCCTTTTCATCTTTTAATTTATCATCTTCTGATAAATCCTCCACATTCGGTACAGGGATGAAATCTACAGACTCCTCTATATCACCAAAGAGGCTCATGGTGCCCATAGCAGCATCCTTTTGCTCTTTAGCACCAACGGCTTGAGCACTTTCATACATGTGCAATAATTGGTTTCTGTTTTCCTTGAACCCATCCATGGCACCGCATCGAATGAGACTTTCAAGAAGTCGTTTATTAACAACCTTGTTATCCACGCGTTTACAGAAATCTACTATATCTGTATAGAGGCCATGCTCATTGCGCTCGCGAATCAAACGATCAATGGCATTATCCCCTACGTTTTTGATGCCCCCAAGGCCGAAGCGAATGGCATCACCTTGTACAGCAAAGCTTCGTTCAGAATAGTTAATATCTGGGCCGAGCACCTTAACATTATGCTTCTTGCAGGCATTGATGTAGTACGTCAATTTCTGCATGTTTTGCATAAAGCTAGTCATGGTAGCAGCCATAAATTCAGGGAAATAGTGGGCCTTCAAGTACGCTGTTTGGTACGCGATGTACGCATAGGCCGCACTATGTGATTTATTAAAGCCATAGCCTGCGAAGTATACGAGCAAGTCAAATACTTCATTCGCGATGGACTCTTCTATACCATTATTTATGGAACCTTGAATAAAGGACTCGCGCTGCGCCTTTAGAACAGATTCCTTTTTCTTACCCATGGCGCGGCGCATCAAGTCCGCTTGACCAAGGGAGAACCCGCCCATGGCGGACGCAATCTGCATAACCTGTTCTTGGTACAAGATTACACCAAAGGTATCTTTCAAAATTGGTTCCAAGATAGGATGTAAATAGGTAACCTCTTTTTTACCGTGACGGCGGTCGATAAAGTCCGCTACCATGCCAGACCCCAATGGACCTGGACGGTACAAGGCTACCAATGGAATTAAGTCCTCAAAATGCTCAGGCTTAAGGTCCATAACGAGTTTCGTAATACCTTCCGATTCGAGCTGGAATACGCCAGACGTATCCCCCTTTGTAAGGATATCACAAGCCGCCTTATCATCGAGCGGTATTGCATCTAAATCGAGATCAATACCGCGGTTCGCCTTGATGAGCTTTAAGGCATCCCCCATAACCGTCAAAGTACGGAGGCCCAAAAAGTCCATCTTTAAGAGGCCTAATTCCTCGATGTTATCCTTGTCGTACTGTGTTACAAAGCCATCATCATTGGCATTTTGTACTGGTACGTGGTCATCTAAAGGATCCGCGGAAATTACGACGCCCGCCGCATGAGTGGACGAATTTCGCGCTATGCCTTCTAGCTTTTTACCAAAATCAAATAATTCTTTAACGTTTGGATCAGCTTCGTATAACGCTTTTAACTCTTTGCCTTGTAGAGCCTTATCTAAGGTAATCCCCAGTTCGTTGGGTATCATCTTCGCAATGCGGTTCACTTCCGCCAGTGGTAAGTCTAGCACGCGTCCTACGTCACGAATTACGGCACGCGCTGCCTCAGTACCAAAGGTAATAATCTGAGATACACGCTCCTGTCCGTATTTTCTCGTTACATATTCGATGGCTTGGCCACGCTTTTCATAGCAGAAGTCAATATCGATATCAGGCATGCTTACCCGCTCTGGATTTAAGAAACGTTCAAAGAGCAAGTCATACTTCAATGGATCAAGGCCTGTAATGCCAAGTAGATAGGCTACTACAGAACCGGCCGCCGAACCACGACCAGGACCTACTAAGATATCGTGCTCACGGGCATAGCGTACATAGTCCCATACGATGAGGAAGTAATCCTCAAAGCCCATTGTGCCAATAACATCGAGCTCGTAGTCGAGACGTTTTTGTAACTCTTCAAAGGTCTCACCATAGAGACGTGGAATTTCTCGTTCACAAACCTTACGCAAATAAGTCTTAGACGTTTCCCCTTCTGGCACATCAAAGTGCGGCAAGTGATGTTCGTCGAAATTAAACTCTACATTACAACGATCTGCAATTTTTAAGGTATTTTCCATAGCTCCAGGAATATGTGAGAACAACTGCGCCATCTCATCCCCAGATTTTAGATAGAACTCATCATTTGGGAACTTTAAGCGGTCTACCTCAGCACGGCGACGGCCTGTAGAAATACATACCTTAATATCTTGCGCGTCCGCATCCTCTTTTAAGACATAGTGGAAGTCATTAGACGCTACGATGCCAAGACCGTATTCCTTGCTGAGCTTAATGAGCTCCTCTTGAGCCTTTGCCTCCTCTGGTAAGCCATGATTTTGGATTTCTAAGAAGAAATTATCCTTGCCGTAGGTCTCGATATACCATTCGATGGAACGCTTAGCGCCTTCCATATTATCTTGCAAGATATATTGAGGGATCTCACCTTGAATACACGCACTGAGAGCAATTATGCCTTTGCTGTATTGACGCAATAAATCGCGGTCTGCACGGGGTCGATATAACAGGCCTTCCGTAGATGCTTTAGACACGATTTTAACGAGATTACGATACCCTTCCATGGTCTCCGCTAACAAGATAAGATGTTTTAATCGTTCACGGCTACGACCTTCGGGACGATCGAATCGGCTGTTTTCCGTTACATATACTTCACAACCGATAATCGGTTTAACGCCTTGGTCCATACATTCTTTGTAGAAATAAATGGCTGCGTACATATTGCCGTGATCTGTGATGGCAAGGGCTGGCTGATTTAACTCCTTCGCACGACGTACCATGTCAGACAAACGACTAATGCCGTCCAGCAAACTAAACTCTGTATGACTATGTAAATGTACAAATGGCTGCATGGTACACCTCCTTTAAGGGCGATGAGCAAAATACACGTTCAATGATTTCTTACGAGCCTTCCAATCTGGCAAAAACTGTGCTACTAGATTGTGAAAGTTCTTGGAATGGTCTAAATATTTAAAATGGGCAAACTCATGAACCATAACGTACTCAATATACGCCTGTGGTCCCTCTAATAAACGGGTGTTCATCTTGATGAGCTGCTTGGCTGGCGTACAAGAACCCCAACGGCTCTTCATACGCTGCTGTTTTATGGTTGGCATAGGCACATCAATACCTTGCTTGTGGTAGCGTTGATACACGACCTTAGCCCAATGGACAAAGACCTTCTCCCCTAAATTACGCCAATAATTTTGCATTAATTTATGCTTTGCTTCATAGGTCATACCACGAGGCACTACCATGGTAAGGATGGCTTTTCCGTCAAAGCCAATGTGAGGCTTTCCATCCTGCTCAACCAGGCGCAACGTAACGGGAATGCCGAGGATTGATAAGCTTTCACCATTTACATACTGCAACGCATCAACGCGTTTGGCATTCAATGCATCAATCTTGTAACGAGCCCGCTCAATGAAGGGCATATTCTCGATAACAAACTTGTCCACCCTATAATCCGGCACATAGGCATTCGCCGACACATGGATCACACCATCCTTTGTAATGCGCATGTTCATGTTCTTCACACGCTTGATGGTTAACTCATATTCAATTCTGTCGCCATTATAGGTAATAGACCTAGTTGTTGAAGTATTCATACCTTTTATTTTATCATAAAACACTTATAAAATCGTAAAATTCTGGTAATTTTGATAGAGATACTTAGATTTTAATCAATACTGATTTTTATTAATTTGTAATATAAAAATGACACCTATACCAAGCTTTTGTACATAGTATAGGTGTCATAAGAGTAAATTAAAGATTCAAGTAAGATTATTTTATACAAAATTACTTTTTAAAATTAATAAATAAACTTAACTATAGTTTTATTTTGTTCTTTTGAAACAATAATTTTTACTTTATTTATCGTATCAAATAAGGTATATGTAGAGCCTTCAGATTTATCAGAATCAATAAGGTGTATGCTATATAATTGCAATTCATTGATTACTTCTTCTACGGAGAGATTCTGATACTCAATTGTTTTTACAGCAATCTGACTATTCTTCCCCTCATATGAAGTATTCATAGCCACTACATAGCTATTATACCGATCTAAAGTAGAACTAGAATTATTCACATGATTTAGGAACATAGGATGCATCAAGGCTATAATTATTGAATATAGCAAAAATAGACTAATTATTAAAATCCAACCGCCTATTATAAATCGAGCTCGAAATGGTAATTCATAAAATTTAGATCTTAACATTGTATTCATCCACATAGTTACTCTATTAAAAACCAAAAACCTCTAATCTATTCCTTCCTCTGATGACTCTTCATTATTGTTATTAGGATTTGTAAATAAGGATGGCTTTTCCGTCAAAGCCAATATGAGGCTTTCCGTCCTACTCAACTAGGCGCAACGTAACAGGAATGCCGTGGATTGATAAGCTTTCACCATTTACATACTGCAACGCATCGACGCGCTTAGCATTCAATGCATCAATCTTGTAACGAGTCCGCTCGATAAAGGGCATATTCTCAATGACAAACTTGTCCACCCTATAATCCGGTACATTGGCATTCGCCGACACATGGATCACACCATCCTTGGTAATGCGCATGTTCATGTTCTTCACGCGCTTGATGGTTAACTCATATTCAATTCTGTCGCCATTATAGGTAATAGACTTAGTTGTTGAAGTCTTTACACCTTTTATTTTATCATAAAACACTTATAAAATCGTAAAAATCTGGTGGTTTTAATAGAACTACTTAGATTTTAATCAATACTGATTTTTTATTAATTTATCATAAAAAATGACACCTATACCAAGCCTAATAGAAGGTATAGGTGTCATTAAATCTAAACTCACTCTAGATAGTTTTCCAACCCTAGTTTATGTTGTTGTTTTAAACTCATACTTTTTCTTGCAGTAACTAACTTAACAAATAATTCTTCTATAACCTCCTTATCCTCTTTACTAAATTGACTATAATGATCTATAGCTATAATTTTATCTTTCAGTTGTTTATCATGATTTCGTTCTTTGATTAATTCATTAATACTAAACTCTTTTGATTTACTAGAAACCGTTTCATTAATAAAATTATAATTTAATAAGTTATTAGAATAGTACTTCCATACTATACCAGTTTCTAAATCTATCTTAGTAATACTACCAAAATCAACATTATAGAATATATTTTTTGAAATTTTATACTTATCAATTTTCGATAATTTAGATCCTGTAGCTAAATTATAAATTCCCCGTGTTTCACTAGAGAAAAAGAATGGAAATCTAATTATGTTGCCCTCCTCTATAGGAATTCTTTCTTTAAAGTCTGCATAAAATTTGCTTTTCCAAACTTCCTGTTCCGAATCAGAAAAACGACTAAATTCTGGATATACATTAGTAATATCATTTATTCTGATTTCATTAGGGGGCTCTTTATGTAATATAAATACATGTTCGTTATTTAATTCATTATATACACCAATACCATTTGTAGTTATATAATATATTTTCCCTCGTACTTCATCAAAACCAAGAACATTAGAAGCAATTATATTAGTTGGCTCTTTGTAATATATCATGCCATTCATACCAACTATCGGTCCCGAATACTTAATGAATGGGTGCATAAAATATGTAGTAAAAAAAAGCCAACCAAAAAAAACTATACCTTCTATTATTAGAAAAATAAGTACAGCTTGTTCAAGCCTTTTCTTTAAATTTTTTCCTATGTGCATAAAAGATTATCCAATCAACGTTATTAGCAAACTTAAAATTATATATCCATATGTTAACTCTAAGGATATCTCACCCTTAGAAGTTAGTGTATACACTAATCCCCAAAATGGCTTTTGATTATAGAGCTTAAAAGTCTCAATCATTGATAAACTTTTATTATTCAGATTTCCTCTACTATGTTTTATTTGTCTCAATTATTTAAAAATTAAAGAAAACGCTAAAACAAAAGTGGCAACAACATATAAAATACCCGCATCTGCAATATTGCCTATAATATAAAGAATTACTCCTATTATAAGCAAAACTATTCCAAAATTCATTTTACCCTCTTATTTATCAAATTCATAATAATTAAGCCAGCGCTCCTCATTAGTCCTTGGTTGAATCTTATAATAGCCAAGAGAACAAAACAGTTCTAATAAGGATCCCTCCCTAATAAATCAATTCCTTCTTTGTAATATTAAAGTCACTTTATCAGAGCCTCGTTCTTTAAATAGCTCGAGATAAATATTAGTATCATAATCATGTCCAACAATACGATTCTTGTTAATCTCATTCCAGCCTATATTTTGTTTTGAAAGTATTCCTTTAACATCATCAATTGTAAGTGAGTCGTACGTAATTTCAAGATTATTATTTTGATAGGCTCGACCAGATGCATAGTATTCTTCACTTACTTTTTTCACAGATATATCTTCTAGTTTTTGCTCGTATAATTGAAGGCTTTGCATTTGCTCCGGCCTTTTAATATATGCATTTAAAGACATAGCTCCCATTAATAAAAAGCAAAACAAAGCAAAACCAATATAAAATTTAACCGTAAAAGGTGTTCGATCTAATATAGACTTTACACCGCTCCACACTTTCATAATGTCTCCTTTAAGACTAGCTAATATTCAATTCACTTCTATATTTCAATTATATATTAAACCAACTTATATCACCAACGGATATTTTAACATTGTTATTTTTTATTTATTTTTATATTTAGCCTTAACAAAGATTGCCAAAGCGTTAGCATGTACATTTACACTATAGTAATACAAAAGCACCATCTACCTAGGTCCGACTTATATGTCGTTTCCCATTAAGATAGATGGTGCTTTTATAATTGATCTAATTAAGTTATTCAAATAAACATGTTCCACTCACATACAATGTAGTATAGCACTACTTTATATTTCGTCGTGCCGCTAAGCTACCAGCGCTGTTAGCTAGGCCCGCTCGATTGATATGTGGGTTCCCATGTTTGTACGTTTTTGGCTTGCTACTTTTATCTTCTACTTTTGATTTCTCAAATTTAGTAAATAGATTATCTAGCTCTCGCAAGAGGGCACGTTTTTGTGAGTCTTTCAACTCGAATACTTCACCTTTATAGGCGATGTATTTATTTTTGAGTACAGGACTGAGATCATAGATGGGCTCGTGTTGTTCTCCATTTACATCTAGCAGCTCATCCAAGGTCAATCCATAATAGCGAGACAGGGCACAGAGTGTATCTAAATCTGGTTCGCGATACCCTGTTTCGTAATTTGAAAGCGCCGCATTACTGATACCTACGGCCTTTGCAACTTCGATTTGGCTTTTGCCCATGCGCACGCGAGCACGCTTTAAGTTCTTGTAAAACTGCATGTTCATCACCTACATCGATACATAAACAACTACAAACTATATATTTTATAATAATGTATCACTGATTTTTATAGTAGTGTATCACTCATTTTTATAGTAGTGTATCACTGATTTTTTTGAAAGCTTCATCAGCTACGGCTAATGTGCGTTCGATTTCACTGCTCTTGTGGCAGATAGATACAAAGTTACTTTCATAAGGGCTTGGCGCATAGTAAATACCATGGCTCAAGTTATGGTGGAAGAACATTTTGAATTGTTCTTCGTTGCAAGATGTTGCATCATCAAAGTTCTTAACTGGTTTATCAGTGAAGAAGATGGTGAACATGGAGCCTACCCGTTGTACTACAACAGGCACATTGTATTGTGCTGCCAAACGTTCAAAGCCTTCACAAAGGGCGATAGTTGCGTCTTCTACTTGTTTAAAAATTGTTGGGTCTCGTTGCAAAATGGAAAGCGTTGCAAGACCAGAGGTAACGGCAATAGGGTTACCGCTCAATGTACCGGCTTGGTAAATAGGACCAGCTGGTGCGATTTGGTTCATAATCTCACGAGAGCCCCCAAATACAGCAAGTGGCATGCCACCGCCAACGATTTTACCAAGGCATGTTAGGTCAGGTTTAATATTGTAACGTTTTTGAGCACCACCACTGCTAGCACGGAAGCCACACATAACTTCGTCAAAGATCAACACTGCCCCATGAGCCTTAGTCACTTCCCGCAAGGTTTCCAGGAAGTCTGGTTCTGGAGGCACGCAGCCCATGTTACCTGCTACAGGTTCTACGATAATCGCCGCAATAGTATCGCCGATTTCGTCGAATAATTTGCGAACTGCATCAGAGTCATTGTACGGCAAGGTAATAGTGTTTTCTGCTACACCTTGTGGAACACCAGGGCTATCTGGCACACCAAAGGTAGCAAGGCCAGAACCAGCTTTTACCAAAAGTGCATCGCTATGACCATGGTAACAGCCAACGAATTTCACGATTCGATCGCGACCAGTATAGCCACGAGCTACGCGCAAAGCACTCATAGTCGCCTCTGTACCAGAGTTAACGAGGCGGATAACCTCCATAGATGGCATGAAGGCTTGTACCTTTTTAGCCAATTCTGTTTCTAGTAGTGTAGGTGCACCATAGCTAGTGCCGCGAGGAATCGCCTCTTGCAAACTTGCGATAACCTCAGGGTTCGCATGACCCAAGATCATAGGGCCCCAGCTCAACACATAGTCGATGTATTCGTTGTTATCGATATCATAAATACGGCTGCCGCTAGCGCTGCTGATAAACGGAGGGTTAGAACCTACACTACGGTAGGAACGAACAGGACTGTTTACGCCGCCTGGCATATAACGTTTAGCCTCTTCAAAGGCCTTTTCAGATTTACCGAGTTGGAACATAGTTCCTCCTTATTGTTGTAACCATTTAGCAATATCTATAGCATGGTACGTAATGATGATTTTAGCACCGGCGCGCTTCATAGAAAGCATTGTTTCCATAACGAGGCGTTCTTCGTCGATAAGACCAGCTGCAGCAGCAGATTTAACCATTGCATATTCGCCAGACACATTGTATACCGCTACAGGTAATTCATAGCGGTCACGTGTTTCACGAACGATATCCAAGTAGGACAAAGCTGGTTTAATCATGATAATATCTGCACCTTCAGCGATGTCAAGTTCGATTTCTCTGAAAGCTTCCAAGCGATTAGCTGGGTCCATTTGATAGGACTTGCGGTCCCCAAATTTTGGAGAAGAGTTTACAGCACCACGGAACGGACCATAATACGCAGATGCATATTTTGCGGCATAGCTCATAATAGATACATTTGTGTACCCTGCCGCATCAAGAGCTTCACGGATAGCACCTACACGGCCATCCATCATATCGGATGGAGCCACCATATGAGCACCAGCTTCTGCTTGGCTTACCGCTACTTTGCAAAGTAATGGTAATGTTTCATCGTTCAAGATTTCATGGTCATCAATCATGCCACAGTGACCTGTAGAGGTATATTGACACAAGCATACGTCAGAAATAACCAATAGGTTTGGCACTGCTGCGCGGATAGCTTTAATAGCTTGTTGTACAGGTTGGGACATATCCCACGCTGAGGAGCCTTGCTCATCTTTATATGTAGGAATACCAAAGATTTCTACACCGCGCACACCAAGATCATAGGCCTCTTGCGCTACTTTCACAGCCTCATCAACAGACAAGTGGTATTGACCTGGCAATGTGTCGATTTCATTTTTGATACCTTCGCCAGGAACAATAAATAATGGATAAATTAAATCAGTTACGTCGAGTGTCGTTTCCCGTACCAAATCACGCATTTCTGGATTGATACGCAAGCGGCGAGGACGGTATGTTAAATCGTACATGTAATCCTCCTAAATGTCCTTTACAATAGCATTTACCAAGCCATCAGTTGTATATACATCGCTGATGACCGCCGGTTTAAGACCTGCACTCATAGCTGTAGCAGCTGTGATAGGTCCGATGCAAGCAATCTTAGTTTTTCCTAATAGCTCTAATGCATTATCCCCCAATAATTGAATTGTATTGGTTACTGTAGAGGAACTTGTAAACGTAATATAATCTACAGTACCTTCTGTTAAGGCATTTACTAATGCTTCTTGTTGAGATGTATCTTGTGTCGTTTCATATAAACGCAAGATATCTACATCTATATCGTGATGACGCAAAGAGCGTGGAATTACGTCGCGCGCTACTTTTGGTTGGATGAGCAATACGGAGTCCCCTGCTTTGAGCTCTTCTTCAAGAGCCTCTACAGCAGATTCAGCCTTGTAGTCTACAGGAATGATATCCGGTACGATGCCATATTTTTGAAGCTCCCGAGCTGTAGCACAGCCGATAGCTGCTACTTTAGAGTTACCTAATGCACGTGTATCCTTACCCTCTTTATAAAGAGCATCGAAGAAGTAACGTACCCCTTCACCAGATGTGAATACGATGCATTGATATTGTTTTGTATTATTGATGATACGACGATCTTCATCAAACAACTCCAATGGAGATGTTTTAATCGCTGCCGCTTCTACTACATTAGCACCTTGAGCTGCTAATTTTTCGCGGAATGCACTAGCTTGGGAGCGAGCGCGTGTAACTACAATAGTTTTGCCGAATAACGGCTTATTATCGAACCATTGTAATTTTTCACGAAGGTTAACTACATCGCCTACTACGATGATAGCTGGCGCTTTTAGTTGTGCCTTTTCTACATCTTCTACTACATGTTCAAGGGTAGATACGAGAACCTCTTGAACCGTTTTTGTGCCCCAACGAATAAGCGCTACTGGTGTAGATGGTGCACGACCATGAGCCATCAATTTTTCTGCAATGGTAGGCAAGTTGCCAACGCCCATTACAAAGCAAAGTGTATCTACTGCTGTAGCAAGGCCTTCCCAGTGAATACCAGATACTTCTTTAGTTGGATCCTCATGACCGGTTACAACCGCAAAGGATGTAGCCATAGCGCGTTGTGTTACAGGGATGCCTGCATAAGCAGGGGCTGCAATTGGAGATGTTACGCCTGGTACGAATTCAAATGGTACACCAGCTTCCCCAAGAGCCATCGCCTCTTCACCACCGCGACCGAATACGAGTGGGTCGCCGCCCTTTAAGCGTGCTACGATTTTACCTTCTTTACCTTTTTGAACTAACAGCTCATTGATTTCCCATTGGTGCATTGTGTGATCTTTACATTGTTTACCAGCGTAAATCAACTCTGCATCTGGGCGAGCCCATTCTAACAAATGAGCATCTGCTAAATAGTCATATACAATTACATCTGCTTTTTCAATGCATTCGCGACCTTTTACAGTAATGAGTTTAACATCGCCAGGGCCTGCACCGATTAGATATACCATACCTGTCATTTTATAATTCCTTCCTCTATGAGAGCATCCACAATATGTTTGCCACCTTCTTCGTATAAGGCTTTTGCTAGGTTTTTACCAAGAATTTCAGCTTTTTTCGCTGGCCCAGAAATTTCCCCTTCGTATACCGTTTTACCGTCGAGGGAAGCGATCATAGCCTTTAAGGTCAATTGACCTTTCTCAATAGTACCATGTACCCCCATCGGCACTTGGCAACCACCATTTAACTGACGCAAGAAGCTGCGTTCCCCTTCAACAGCATAGCGCGTAGCTTCGTCGTTAATAGGAGCCAGCATTTCAAGCATTTCCGTATCGTCAGCACGACACTCGATAGCAAGTGCCCCTTGACCAACAGCAGGAATCATTTCATCGGC
Source organism: Veillonella sp. S13053-19 (assembly GCF_002959835.1). Classification (NCBI taxonomy): domain Bacteria; kingdom Bacillati; phylum Bacillota; class Negativicutes; order Veillonellales; family Veillonellaceae; genus Veillonella; species Veillonella sp. S13053-19. The sequence continues at coordinate 58,396 of NZ_PPDA01000002.1, forward strand.
TTTAAATACTTGGGTAATTTGATCATCTAAGCCCAACCGTTTAAGACCAGCTTGTGCCAAGATAACGCCATCTAGTTTTTCTGTTTCAATCTTGCTCAAACGAGTTTGTACATTACCGCGGATAACCTCGACCTTAAGGTCAGGACGGACATGTAATAATTGCGCTTGACGACGCAAGCTACTTGTACCGACGCGAGCACCTTGAGGCAATTTATCTAATGTTTTATACACGGGGCTCACAAGCGCATCGTAAGGCACTTCACGAGCAGAGATAGCACCAAGAGTTAGCCCTTCTGGCAACTCTGTAGGCATATCTTTCAAGCTATGTACGGCGATATCAATATCGCCTTTGTGCATAGCTTCTTCTAATTCAGCTGTAAACAAACCTTTGCCACCAACTTGAGCCAGTGGTTTTTCCAAGATACGGTCCCCTTTTGTATTAAAGTGAACTAGCTCGACCGTAATGTTTGGGTACAGACCTTGTAACTCTGCACTAATATGTTCAGCCTGCCATAGGGCAAGGGCACTTTTTCGCGTGCCGATTCGAATATGGTCTCTCATGGCCTTAGCCTTCTTTCTCAAGATTAAACATATCTTTGAATAAATCCCAGTACAAACCTTCTTCCTCTGTACCAGCGATTTCGTTGAAGTGAATCATCGGTTCACGCAACATTTTGCGAATGATCATGCGACTCATAGAGTCCATAATGCGGCGCTCCTTATCAGAAATATCAGGCAATTTAGCTAATGCGCGATGTAACTCACGGCGGCGAATGCGTTCCGCTTTTTCTGTGAGTAGTGCCATCATTGGACGCACCGTCAAATAGCTCAATTTATCTAATAACTCTTCAATGGCGTCGTGAATGATAGGCTCTGCACGACGAGCTTCCTCTTCGCGCTGTGCCTTATTTTCTTCGACTACACTTTCAAGAGAGTCGATATTAAACAGGTAAATACCTTCCATATCTGCTACGCCGGGATCGATATCGCGGGGTACCGCAATATCAATCATAACGATTGGCTCACCTTTGCGAAGGGAGGCAATTTTCTTTGCTTCTCGCTCTGTAATAATATAATGTGGCGCCCCTGTAGATGTGATGAGGATATCCGCATCTTTAGCGTAATCTACAAAATTATCGAGCTTAACGGCCTTACCGTTGAAGCGTTCAGCCAATACTTCTGCTTTTGCAAAGGTTCTATTGGATACGAAAATCGTTTTTACGCCCTTTGCTTGTAGGTGCGTTGCGGTCAACTCACTCATGGTGCCTGCCCCTAAGATGAGTACAGTTGCTTCAGATAAAGGTTTTTCTAAGCTATCCTCCGCAAGGTTAACAGCAGTGTAACTAACGGATACAGGCGTATTAGCAATGCCCGTATTAGTACGCACCTTTTTACCAACACTAATAGCGCGTTGGAATAAGATATTAAAAATTGTGCCCGTACAGCCTGCGCTATAAGCCTGAATATAAGCCCCTTTTAATTGGCTCAAGATTTGACCTTCCCCCAACACAAGGGAATCAAGGCTCGCAGATACTCGGAATAGATGTTCAATGCAATCGCGCTCTTCATAGAAGAAAAAGGCATCTTCATCGATGTGGTCGGCACCTTTTAAATCTTTTAACACTGCCAACATGTATTCTTTAGGGAACTCTACACCTTCTAAGGCCGCATAGATTTCAGTTCGATTGCATGTAGACAAAATAACACATTCTGCTACACAGTCAAATTCATAGAGGCGGTTCAGTGCAGTAACTACCTCGTCTTTATCAAACGAGAAACGTTCACGCACCTCTACAGCGGCACTTCTATGATTTAGACCTAATACCACTAATTTCATGGTCAAGTTTCTCCTCTATAGTCATCCACTCTCCCTTGAGAATGGCTTCAAAAGTTTCTACGGTCAGATGATCTCGCCAAAATTTCTGTCGAGCCTCTGGGGTAGGAAGTAGTAACTTTACTTCTTCTCTAAATATTTTAAGTCTAGGCATAGCCTTTTGCAACTGCCCATAACGATTCATCATATCTTGCCGCACGAGGCGATTGATACGAGGCCCTACGTTATTAGCGCTAATAGCGATGTGAAGATCACCTAGTTCAAGGGATGAAGGTACAGTAAATCTGCACGCCCTAGGGGCGTCACTGCGATTAGTCCAAACGCGGTGTTTTTTCCCCATATCATCTAACGTATCGTTTAATTCGCTATTATCTGTGCAGATAAAGAACAAACTGCTCGTTATAATGTGGTGTTCATCGTCCATTGTGAAAGCACGGTCGTGCCAAGTGATACGATTATCCTTTGCCCATTGGCAAATCCTATCTGTTACAGTGGGAGCAATTACCACAATATTGCATGGCTCCTTAACAAAGAGCTGCATTCGTCGCTCTGCGACCTCCCCGCCGCCTACGAATAGGATTGTATCTTCTGTTGTAGGTTGAAATGTTATGGATACCATGGCTGTCCTACTATATATAAAAAAATCGGCTTGATGGTCAAGCCGATTTTCAATTGCCTACATGAATCGTTTCAGATATACGCCGATACGCCCCTTACGAGATGTACCTGTAATGGCTTCTACCTTCATTCGGCCACGACCACGCATAGAAATCACATCCCCTTCTTTAACCTCTTGGGATGCCCCCTTAGCTGGTTGCCAGTTTACTTGCAATAATCCTGCATTTATAGCGCTTACCAATTTAGTACGAGACACGCTAAAACCAGAACTTGCCACCGCATCTAAGCGCAAAGAAGCAACTGTAGTGCGGACTTCTTTAATTTTTTCTTCTTTTGGTGCAATATCCGATAGCTCAATAGCCTCTACAGATACGGAAACCATAGCGATTTTTGTAAAGTTTTGGATTACAAAGTCTGCTACGCTTTCATCCACCATAATTTGAGCGCCCCCTTGCTGAACGATAACGTCCCCAAATTTGGAGCGATCAATGCCAAGGCCCATCAAGGAGCCTAGCACATCGCGATGGGTAAGCAATCGGAACCGTGGGTCCCAATTCACCTTAAGGGCGCGAATGCCCATGTCCACAGTACCGTTAAAGTCGCTATCTACAAAGGCGATGCGGATACGTTCCGCCCCTTCATAGCCACCATCTGTCTTAACGATAAGCTGTGGGTAGTTAGCCTTGATTGCGTCTGCAATGACAAGACCTGCAGGGCTCGTAAAGTCCGCCACGCGGTAAGGGCGACCTTTTACAACCTGCTCAGCCAAGTCAAGCATGCGACGAGCTTCCTCACCGCTGCCACTGGCTTCAAAATATCGTATTAATTTACTAGTATCTGCCAAAATTATTTCCCCAATTCATTCGACCGAGCAAGACATGCTACTACGCCGTCTTGGAGAGCACTGCGAAGTCCACCTTTTTCCATAGCACCAATACCGGCAATGGTCGTGCCACCTGGACTTGTTACTTGATCTCGTAGTACTGCTGGATGATTGCCACTTTCAAGAGCCATCTTACCAGCACCATACATCGTTTGAGCCGCGGCCTTGATTGCCAAGTGACGAGGCAATCCAATGCGAACGCCCGCATCAGCTAAAGCATCAAGAATGACGAACATATAGCCAGGACCTGCACCAGATAGTGCGCCTAAGCGATCTAAATCAGCTTCGCTTACCACGGCCACTTCGCCGACAGCCTCAAACAAGGCTTGCACAGCGCGACCAAGGTCTGTATTCACATCATCCCCAGCAAGAGCCGTCATGCCTGCACCGATAGAAGCCGGTGTATTTGGCATAGCTCTAAACCAGTTAGCTTGCGGAATCGCTGCATCTAGAGTATCTAAGGTGATACCTGCTGCAACGGAAATCATAACAGTCCCATAAGGTACTTCTTTTAACGTTTCTAATACAGATGGTAACACTTGTGGTTTTACGGCCAACAAAATGGTATTGTACTCGTTTACATCAGGCAATGTAGTAAAACCTACTATACCGAGTTCCTCAGTTAGAGCCTTACATTGTTCTTCGCGACGCACGAGAATGTGTGTATCACTTGCTTTCAATACGCCATGCTGTAATGCACCGCGCAATAGAGCGCCACCCATTGAGCCAACGCCTATACATAGGGTTTTACCTAACATCGTTGTCACCACCATTTATAAAGAAATTATTTATTGTCCCAAGCGTATTCGTTTTGCTCAGTTTTGTTGCTGTCATTATCAGAATAATCAATGGAAATGTTTACAGGTACACACATGAAAATATCTTTACCTACTTTTTCCAATTTGCCATCCAATGCAAAAGTCGCACCAGATACGAAGTCCACAATACGAGCTGCTTCATGAGGATCTGTATTTTCAAAGTTGATCAATACAGGACGCATGTCGCGCAATTGATGTGTAATATTTTCAGAATCTTCAAATACTTTTGGTTCAATTACAACTACTTTCATAGCTGTTGGACGTTGTGTCATCGTAGATTGGCCTCCTACCTTGCGTGGATGAAATTCAGATGCGCCGGATACTGGAGCTACTGGAGCTACTGGTGTAGGTTCCGCTTCATATTCCTCTTCATCTTCATAGTCATAATCATCATATTCATAGTCATCATCATTTTTGCCTAAGAATAAGTTTTTTGCTTTGTCTAAATAATCTCCCAATGCCATTTGGATTTCCTCCTAATACTTAACGCTATCGATTATCAGGCAACCCAAGCCTTAATCATACACACGTTCCCCAAAAATTGCTGTGCCTACACGAACGATGTTAGCCCCTTCTTCTAAAGCGACTTCAAAGTCGTGAGTCATCCCCATAGATAAATATTGAATCTGCCCCTCTTCAAAGTAGCCTTTCATATCCTCATACAAGGCGTTTGCTACGCGGAAGATTGGACGTGCTTCCTCTGGATTGTCGAAAAATGGCGCCATACACATCAAGCCCCGTACACGTACATGAGGCAATGTCTTTGCATAGTCTCGAATATCTGGAAACTCCTCTACGGACATGCCCGTTTTGGAGGCTTCTCGAGCTACATTGACTTGCAATAATACGTCTTGCACCTTGTCGTGCTTTGTAGCAACCTTTTCGATTTCATCTAATAGTTTACGGCTGTCTACAGAATGAATTAAATCAAACATAGGCACCGCTTGACGCACCTTGTTGACCTGTAAATGTCCAATCAAGTGCCATGTTAATTGTGGCCCCTTATAGGTGAGCTGTTTTTCCTTGGCCTCTTGTACTCGGTTTTCCCCTACATGAGTGACACCGAGACTAGCCGCCTCCTCTACAGCTGACACAGGGTGATTCTTTGTAACCGCCACTAACAATGCTGTATCTACGCGACCAACGCGCGCCATAGCATCTGCCATGCGCTGCTGTATTGCGTGTAGGGATTCTTCAATCACGTGAATGCCCCCTTCAATCTATATATAGTAATCATTAAATATATTTGTATAGACTATTCTATTATATAGTATTTAGCCTTGAATGTACATGATTTAGAGCTTATAAGCACCATAAATCCTTGCATGGATATGCTAACAATCATCTGCTTGATTCTAATTATTGTGAAAGCTAATTATTAGCGCTCTTGTAACATTCCAAAGAGTGCCATACGGCCTGTTGTTCCTGCTTCACGGCGATAGGAATAGCAGTCGCTTTCAATTACACTATCGGTACCACCGATAGCAATATGTTCTCTAGGTACACCATTAATTATGAGTCCTTCGGCAATAAAGTTCCATAAATTGATATAGGCCTTATCTAATTTATCACCAGGGTAGTTAACCACGTCAGCTGCATTTCGCTTTGTCATAGCTCGCCAAGCTAATTCAAAGCGTTTTCCTAGCTCTACGTCGACTTCAAATGACTCCGGCCCAATACTCGGCCCAAGATATACATAACAATCTTTGAACTCAGTGCCGTAAGTTTCTTTCATAGCCTCAATCGTGAGCACTGGCAAATGTCCGATAGCACCGCGCCAGCCTGCATGTACGGTAGCGATAGCATGATGTTTAGCATCGTAAATACCAACGCCTACGCAGTCCGCCGTAAACAAGAACAATGGCACATTGGGTAATCTTGTAAATACCGCATCACAGTCAGCAATAGCCGTATCCTCCCCTAGGGCACCAGCACCAACGAGGTTTTCCGTAATTTCTACAGCCTTAAGACCATGTACTTGATTACCGCAGGAAATACGCGTCGGATTAACGCCTAAATGATCCGTCACAATAGCTCGATTAGCTCGTACATTCTGAGCCTCATCCCCTACGTGAAAGGCTAAGTTTAACGATTCATAAGGGGCCTTCGATACGCCACCATGACGATAGGTATCTCCCATAACGATAGGAAATTGTTCAGTCCATTTGGGTGCTTCATAGGACCAAGTACCATGAGGTCCTTTTACATCTATACGTTTTACAGATTCATTCATGAGTACCTCCTATTTACAAACACCACAACGTTTACAGCCTTGTACACACGGCGGTGTATACGCTTCATCAACGGAACGCTTCCATTCCATTTCAAGATAACCTTCGTCCATGCCCATATCTAAGTGGCTCCAGGGCAAGAATTCATCAAAGCTGCGTTCACGATAGTTCATTTCATCCATATCTAGGCCTGCGGCCTTCAATTCAGCTTTGAAGGACTTGCTACCACGATCTGCGGCGCATGCGGCAATGACAGCGCCTAGACGGCGATCACCACGAGCTAGTACACCTTGGATATATGCCTCTTTAGGTGATTCAACGAGCACCTCGATGCGACGATTCTTTTGCAATGCCTTCTTAATATATTGCAGTTTTTTCTCTACCGTTTTTTGATTATCCATAGCCATCCATTGGAACGGTGTAAAAGGCTTCGGAATAAATGGATTAATGCTGAGCGTTAACCGCCCTTTACAGCCTACCTCTGCCATATGAGCTTGTGTCCGTTCTGCAAGGCCTACGATAGCTTCGATATCTTCGTCAGTTTCCGTTGGAAGGCCAATCATAATATAGAGGCGCATATGTTGAATGCCAGACTTTGCAGATAAGGTAGCTGCATTTTGTAAATGTTCTTCGCTAATGCCCTTATTGATGACGCGGCGCAACCGTTCACTGCCCGTTTCGGGAGCAATGGTAATCGTCTTTTGACCACTGTCAGCCAAGCCATCTACTACGGCTTGCGTTAAGGAGTCCGCCCGCAAGGACGCACAGGAGTAGCGCATATCTTTAGAGCGAATATAATTAACTAACTCATCGACCTCTGGATAATCAGAAATAGCGGCCCCCATAAGGCCTACCTTTTTACCTAATTGCTCCGCTCTATCTACGCCTTCTTTTAAAATATCGAGAGGACGCACACGAGGCACGCGGAAGCAGTATCCAGCCATACAGAACCGACAATGACGGCCACAACCACGTGCTACCTCGATGATATACATGGCACCAAACTCGGTATAGTTCGTAGCCACTACGGTTTCACCGCCGCTAGTGAGCATTTCAAAATGGCGTGTAATCGTTGTTGGCACGCCTTCTGCAATATGGTAACCTTTAAATTCGCCTTCTTCACTGTAAATTGGCACATACAAGGACGGAACATATACGCCAGACTCATTCGCTAATTGACGCAAAATAGCATGTCGATCTAGACCCTCCATTTTGCCATCGCGAATAATATCTAGAACGCGACTGACGATGCCTTCCCCTTCACCAATGATGAAAGCATCAATAAAATCCGCAAAGGGCTCTGGATTGAAGGTAGCACAAGGGCCCCCGGCAATGACGATAGGATCAAATTCAGTGCGATCTTTCCCCATAATAGGTACGCGTCCATGACGTAACATCAGCGGAATATGGAAATAGTCCATTTCAAAGGTCACGTCAAAGGCCACCACATCAAATTGATGCATAGGCCGCTGTGTTTCAACGCTCATTAACGGTGTCTTAGTCTTATCATATGCTTCTAATTCCTTTTTCTCAGGTAAGAAGATACGTTCACATACGCTATCATGGCGTAAGTTGATTTCCTCATAAATGATGTGAAGACCAAGATTACTCATGCCTACAAAATATGTATTGGGATAGACCATAGCCACCTTCTGCCCTGCATGAGGATTTACAGTAACTCGACTATCCTCGTCTTTATATAAAGCTTGTAATCGATCAATTAAATCTTTACGATTCACTACTTTCCTTTCTATATAAGCCCACTACACAAGTAGTGGGCTTAATAAAAGTCTATTATATTATCTTTAGCAAATTATAGAACAATCTATTAATACTATAAAGGATATTAAATTTTAGATTTTAAGGTATCCTTAGTTTGAGTAGTCTTAGCTTTAAGACTATTTACAATCTGAGGGCGACGTTTTTTCTCATAAGGATATAATACAACTTTACCATCTTTATATTCAGCAATATAAATATCCTTCACGGAATAACCTTGTTCTTGAACCTCTTGTTCAAGCCATTCTCTGTCCTTTTCAATCATATCAAGAGTAAATTGGTTAATTTGGCCATCATTAATGAGGTCAAATCGGATATTATCATCACCAAACTGAACTATATTAAGCTGCCCATTTTGCTCCAATACAGCACGTTTAACGTCTGTAATATATTGTACACCAGCAGCACGAAGTTTAAGTTTTAACTCTGCTGATTGAATCCCATAACGCATACATTCTTCAGTTAACACCTGCCCTTTTTCGATAACGATAACTGGATGACCATCAAGAATCGTTTTGAAGAAGCGAAGATTACCTTTTAAGAATTTAAGCGTCATTACAAGGATAGTCCATAAGATAAGGACTAACATAAATTGTAAAATACCAATTTGATCATTGTAAATAATGGCACCGATAATACCACCAAGTACGTAGTTTTGCAATTGGTCTAATGCAGATGTTGGTGCTAAATTGCCCTTCCCCATTAAATTGATTTGTAGAATAATAGCTAAGAGACCGATGGCAAGTTTAGCAAAAACCATGCCATATATAGTCATAGATTCTATCATATTATTACTCCTTTTTATGCTTTTTAAAAATCTTTAAGACTGAAGTTTGTTCAAATGGATATATATCAACCTGACCATCCGTATATTCAGCTACGTATACTTGCTTAACCGTATAGCCTTGCTTGTTCACTTCACTAATAAGCCATTCTTCATCTTTATTAATTAAGTCTAGTGCAAAAGGATTAATTTGACCATCAGTGATCAAATCTAATAAAACATTTTCTTCTCCGAACTTAACAACCTTTAACTGTCCATTTTGTTCTAAAATAGCACGTTTTACGTCCTTTGCTCGCTGAACACCAGCTGCACGCAATTTCATTTTTAATTCTGCAGCCTGCATACCAAATCGCATACATTGATCTGTCAGAATCACACCATTCTCTACAAGAATAGCAGGATGACCATCAAGAATTTTTTTGAAGAATCTAAAATTACCCTTCAGGAATTTTATGGTCATTACTAGAATTGTCCATAAGACAAGAACTAGTATAAATTGGAGAATACTAATGGCAGGATTCTAAATAATCGCACCGATAATACCACCAAGTACATAGTTCTGTAATTGGTCTTGCGCAGATGTAGGAGCTAAATTTCCTTTCCCCATTACATTAATTTGTAAAATGATAGCCAATAAGCCAATACCTAATTTAGCAAATACCATCCCATACATAGGTATGAAATCTGTCATGATGAACTCCTTACAACCTTAATCAGCTTTATCATGAAGTCGATCTTCTGGACTCACCTTATACACACGAGTAGTTGTATACGTCGTATATTCAGGATTAAATTGTACCTCATAATAAGCATCACTTACTTTTAAAATCATACCATTACGAACCTTCAAAGAGTTAATCGCTAATTGCTCTTCTGGTATATTGCGTTCGGCACTAAAGGAATGTAAGAATTGAGCCATTCGAGAGGAATCTTCAGAGTAGTTTTTTACACGACCATATTCTTGATATTCTAACCCTAAGAAAAATACAATAATTAAGGATAAAATAACAGTTAAATCGCGATAACGGCTAGTAAACCCATTACGCAACACCTGAATCCCAACACCGAGAAGGGCTAATAAAATAACTACAAAAATAACAAAGCCTACTGTGTGACTAGATGTAATCTGACTCTCCACATATGAAACCGTATAGAAGTCCATTTTTAATACTCCTTTCAAATGAATTACTATTACGTCTATTTATAAATAACGAGGCCCTTTATTATAAAGCACAAGTTTATTTACGTTAATTACTATCATATCTATTATATTAAAATTTGAAAGAATATTATATAAAAAAGTTTCCTATTATTCAATACACAAAATTACTATTTTGATATATAAAACAGATGATGTGATTAGCACATCATCTGTTTTTTAGTATATGTTTTCTAACTCAACCATATAGTTAGATAGGTATTAAATAATACAATACAAAAGCGCCCCATAAAAGGAGCGCTTTTAATTTGCATATTGCTGTACAAGAGATTACTAAATAATACTCTTATTTCAACCAGCTCATCAAGTTGCGAAGTTCTGCACCAACTGGTTCGATTGGATGAACAGCTGCTGCTTCGCGATGTTCTTTAAGGAATTTTTGACCATTTTTGGAATCAGCCAAGAATTCGTCAGCGAATTTACCGGATTGGATATCAGCCAAGATTTGTTCCATCGCTTTTTTAGTATCTGCAGTGATTACGCGAGGACCTGCATGGTAGTCGCCGTATTCAGCAGTGTTGGAGATGGAGTGGCGCATTTTTTGGAAGCCACCTTCGTAGATAAGGTCTACAATCAATTTCATTTCATGTAAGCACTCGAAGTAAGCGTTTACAGGTTCATAACCAGCTTCAGTTAATACTTCGAAACCAGTTTTGATCAATTCAGTAACGCCGCCGCACAATACAGCTTGTTCACCGAAGAGGTCAGTTTCAGTTTCGGATTTGAAGTTAGTTTCCAAGATACCGGAACGGCCACCGCCTACACCGGAAGCCCATGCTAATGCAACTTCTTCAGTATCGCCAGATGGATCTTTTTCTACAGCGTACAAGCAAGGAACGCCGGAGCCTTCTTGGTATGTACGACGAACTAAATGACCAGGGCCTTTAGGAGCTACCATGAATACGTTTACGTCTTCACGAGGAACGATTTTACCGAAGTGAATGTTGAAGCCATGAGCGAATGCCAAGTATGCGCCTTGTTTCAAGTTTGGCTCAATATCGTTTGCGTAAACGTCAGCTTGTAATTCGTCTGGAATCAATACCATAACGATGTCAGCACCTTTAACTGCTTCTGCAGTTTCTTTTACTGTAAGGCCTGCTTCTTCTGCAGCTTTCCAGCTAGAAGAACCACCACGAAGACCAATTGTTACGTCCATACCATTTTCTTTTAAGTTCAATGCATGCGCATGACCTTGAGAACCGTAACCTAAAACTGTAATTTTTTTGCCTTCTAATTTGCCCAAATTACAATCTGCATCATAATAAACTGTAGTACCTAAAATTTTACCTGCCATATTAGACAACCTCCAAACATATTCAATAGAATATAGACTAATATATACTGTACACAATCCAACAAATTTTTGCAAGATGTGGCGTACATTAATTTAGTATCAGTAAGCTAAATTCAAAGTTACTGATAAAGAAATTTGATTACTACCGAACAATCACCCACGGGCGATCATCTTTCCACACAACTTGTACGGGAATACCAAACACATCAGACAGATTTTCATCTGTTAATACAGCGTGTTTAGGCCCCGCATGTATCATCTTGCCTTCTCGCAAGATGGCTACATGTGTAATCGCTGGTAGTATCTCTTCAATTTGATGTGACACATAGATAATCGGTGTCTGTTGCTCCGCAACCAAGTTAGCAACTGTACGCAAGAATTGTTCTCGCGCTGGTAAGTCTAAGCCAGAGCAAGGCTCATCCAAAATCAGTAAATCTGGATTTGCCATGATGGACCGTGCCAATAATACACGTCGCTGTTCTCCAGCGGACAAAGTATGAAAGCGATGTCCTTCTAAGTGGCTTACCCCAAACTCAGCTAATAATTGCATACCACGTTCACGCACATCTGGTGCAACCTCTTGGTATATACCGATGCTATTGAAAGCACCAGAAATGATGACATCCTCTACAACTTGCTTATCCAAGGTAGACTGAAACTGTCCTAGAGCAGAGCTAACAAAGCCTAATCTCGATTTGATTTTAGGCCATGCATATTTCCCAAATTCATGACCAAAGACACGCAAGGTGCCCGTTGTTGGAATTTGGTAGGCTGGTATCATGCTGAGAAGCGTCGATTTACCAGCCCCATTGAGCCCTAAGAGGGCCCAATGTTCACCTTCCTCTATATGCCAATTTACATTATCTAGGATATGTCTACCATCGCGACGAAAGCAGACATTTTCATAATGGAGTAATTCATTCCCCACTCTATCATCTCCTACATTTTTTCTCCACGGCTCATCGCTGTAATACCAGTTTTTGCAATTTCAAGGATACCATACGTTTCCATAATTTGGATGAAACCGCGCAACTTTTCAACACTACCGATGACTTCAATAATCATGGACGTAGGAGAAATATCAAGTACATTACCGCGATATACATCGGCAATTTGTACAATTTGAGAACGTGTTGTAGCGGTCGCTTTTACCTTAATAAGCATCAATTCACGACATACTACATCATGATCTTCAAAGACTTTAACCTTTACAACGTCAATAAGCTTGTAAATTTGCTTTTGAACTTGATCTAAGATGCGGTCATCCGCCTCAACAGTGAGGGTAATACGCGCATAACCTGGCTTATTAGTAATACCAGAGGTCATTTTTGTAACGTTAAAACCACGACGATTAAAGAGTGCCAAAATACGTGTACCAATACCTGGTGTATTTTTTGCAATTACTAAGACTTGATGTTCTTTAGCCATTATAGCACCCCTTTCTTGCCCATCATGCCGCTTACAGTGCCGCCTGCTGGAATCATTGGCAATACATTGTCTTCACGCTCAACGCGACAATCTAGGACAATGCTTTCATCAGACGTAATGTAAGATTTGAAATCTTTATTGAAAGTTTCCACATTATCGAGACGCGCCGCCTTTAAATCAAAGGCATCAGCCAATTTCAAGAAGTCTGGGCTCATTTCCAAATCTACATAGGAGTAGCGACGATCGTTAAAGATTTGTTGCCATTGACGAACCATGCCAAGATAACCATTGTTGATGATTACAATTTTGATTGGCAAGTTGTACTGACGAACCATCATGAGCTCTTCGCAAGTCATTTGGAAGCCACCATCACCTACAACAAGAACTACTTGTTTCTTTGGAGCACCTACTTGTGCACCAATAGCCGCCGGTAAACCATAACCCATTGTACCGGCACCACCAGATGTAACGATGGTATGAGGTTTTTTATGTGTTAAGAATTGAGCTGCCCACATTTGATGCTGACCTACGTCAGAAACGATGATAGCATCATCTTTCACAATTTTATTAAGTTCAGATAATACATATTGTGGATGTAATTCACCATCAGTAGATTCTGGAACAACAATAGGATACTCCTCTTGCCACTGACGAATTTGCTCAAGCCAGGCTTCATGTTTTGCGGGCTCCACAAGTGCGTTAAGCTCTGTTAATACCCGTTTCAAGTCGCCTACGATCGGCACATCGATTGTGACGTTCTTGTCGATTTCAGCTGGATCGATATCGATGTGAATGATCTTAGCTTTTTTACAGAAGAAATCAGGATGACCTGTAATGCGGTCGTGGAAGCGAATACCTGCTGCGATAACAAGGTCTGCCTCGTCTGTACTATTATTAGCCGCCACAGAACCGTGCATACCTACCATACCTAGGGCTAATTCGTGGTCCCCAGGGAAGCCGCCAAGGCCTACTAAAGTATTCGTTACAGGAATATGAGCTGTTTCAGCCAATGCTTTAAGCTCATCTACAGCACCGGATTTCAATACGCCTGCACCAGCTATGATAAGAGGGCGCTTAGCATTTTTAATGAGCGTAGCAGCCTTCTTAATTTGACCTTGATGACCTTTATAAGTTGGATCATAGCCTTCAAGTTGAATCGGTACTTCATATAATTTATTGTATTCTGTCATGGATATTTTTTCTGTTTGAATATCCTTTGGAATATCGATAAGTACTGGACCTGGACGGCCTGTACCAGCAATAAAGTACGCTTCTTTAATGATGCGAGGTAAATCATGAATATCTTGTACAAGATAGTTATGCTTTGTAATCGGCATTGTAATACCTTGAATATCCGCCTCTTGGAAGGAGTCCTTACCGATGAAAGGACGACCTACCTGACCAGTAATGGCTACCATTGGTACGGAATCCATGTACGCAGTCATAATGCCTGTTACAAGATTTGTCGCACCAGGACCAGACGTAGCAAGACATACACCTACGCGACCAGATACGCGAGCATAACCGTCTGCTGCATGTGCTGCACCTTGTTCATGACGAACGAAATAATGTTTAATTTCAGGGAAGCTATAAATTTCATCGTAAATTGGAATGACTGCGCCACCTGGGTAGCCGAACATATCGGTTACACCTAGGCGATGCAATGTTTCAAGGACAATGCGTGCCCCATTGATTGTTTCTGCGCTCATAGGAACCCTTTCAACCAGCTATTCAGACAAGGTCTCGCTGGAATTTAAACGTTTAATAATGTAACCATTATTTTTGAAAGTATCAATAATCTGTTGGATGTGTTCTTCACCATTTGTCTCTACTGTTACTTGTAATTCCACTTCATGGAAGCGGTCAAGGTTTTTAAACTGATTGTGATCGAGTTTAATTACGTTTGCATCTGCCTCTGCCAGCATTTGAGAAACAGCCACCAACTGACCTGGTTTATCCGGCAAGTTAACAGAGAAGGTAAAGATACGACCACGTACGACAAGACCTTTATTGATCATAGAGGAAATGGTAAGTACGTCGATATTACCACCGCTGACGATGGCTACAACCTTTTTACCAGTGCAGTTTAATTTTCTAAGGCCTGCTAATGGTAAAATACCAGAGTTTTCTGCTACTAATTTATGTTTTTCTACGAGTAACAAGAATGCTTCCATCAACTCATAGTCAGAAACAGTAATAATTTCATCTACATATTGTTTGATATATTCTAATGTAGTTTCACCAATTTGGCGTACTGCCGTACCATCTGCGATGGTTGCCACTTCATTGAGCGGCACAGGGTGGTCAGCCTTAAGTGCAGCAATTGCACTAGCCGCGCCTTCAGGCTCTACACCAATAATCTTAATACTAGGATTTTTTAATTTTGCAGCCGCTGCGATACCAGAAACAATACCGCCACCACCAACTGGGACTAGCAATACATCAGCATCAGGCAATTCCTCTAGAACCTCTAATGCAATTGTACCTTGCCCTTCAATTACATCTTCATCATCAAAAGGATGAACAAACACATAACCGTGTTCTTGTTGGAGCTCCATCGCCTTTTGGCAAGCTTCATCATAAATCTCACCGTGTAGTACGACCTCTGCGCCGTATTGTTTCGTTGCATTGACCTTGATGAGAGGTGTATGTTTTGGCATTACGATTGTCGCTTTAATGCCGAGGCGTTTTGCGGCAAGCGCCACACCTTGTGCATGGTTGCCGGCAGACGCGGCGATAACACCGCGCGCCTTTTCCTCTTCCGTCAATTTGGCAATTTTATTATAAGCTCCACGGACCTTGAAGGAGCCTGTTATTTGTAAGTTTTCTGGCTTGATATATACATCATTGCCACACTCGTCAGAGAACACATCACTATGAAGCAATTTTGTTTTCACCGTGATTGTGCTTAATCGCTCACGAGCCTCCATAAAATCATACAACTTATGCATGTACTCTATCTCCTCTAGTTAGTATTAATGAAAATCTACTATTAGTCTTCAAATACTTCGATAGCACCTTGTGCTGCAGAGGATACATGAAGAGCATATTTTTTAAGGTAACCAGTTACATTGGATTTGAATGGTTTCAATGCAGCTTTACGACGAGCGATTTCCTCATCGGATACAGCTAATTCCAATTTACCGTTTGGAATGTCGATGTTGATGATATCCCCATCTTCAACAACGGCGATTGTACCACCTGCCGCAGCTTCTGGAGATACGTGACCAATGGATGCACCACGAGTAGCACCAGAGAAACGACCGTCAGTCAACAAGGCTACGTCTTTATCAAGACCCATACCTGCGATCATAGATGTTGGTGTCAACATTTCGCGCATGCCAGGACCACCTTTAGGGCCTTCGTAGCGGATAACTACCACATCGCCTTTTACGATTTTACCGCCTGTAATAGCTTCAACAGCTTCTTCTTCGCTGTTGAATACTTTTGCTGGACCAGAATGAACGAGCATATCTGCATCTACAGCACCCGCTTTTACAACGGAACCATCTTCAGCAAGGTTGCCTTTAAGTACAGCAATACCACCAGTTTCGTGAACTGGATTATCCCAAGGATGAATTACGTCTTCATCAGCTACATAAGCAGCCTCAGCAATTTCACCTTGTGTTTTAAGGGCTACTGTTTGGCACTCCGTATGGAGACGACCATTTTCTGCTAATCGTTTTAATACTGCAGATACGCCACCTGCTGCATACAAGTCTTCGATGAAGTATACGCCAGATGGGGACAATTTAGATAATTGAGGTGTAATTTGAGCAATGCGATCAAAATCGTCTAAGGATAATGGTACACCTGCTTCGTGAGCAATGGCTGGCAAGTGAAGTGCTGTATTAGAGGAGCCACCTAATGCCATATCGAGTGCTACCGCATTTTCAAAGGCTTCACGAGTCATAACATCTTTTGGACGAAGATTTGCTTTTAATACTTCTACTGCTTGCATACCTGCTAATTTAGCCAAACGTAAACGTTCAGAGTATACAGCAGGGATTGTACCGTTACCAGGAAGGCCCATACCAAGAGCCTCTGTTAAGCAGTTCATTGTGTTTGCTGTGTACATACCAGAGCAAGAGCCACAAGTAGGACATGCATTATCTTCAATGCTTGCCAATTCTTCGTCGCCCATTTCGCCAGTTTGGTGTTTACCTACTGCTTCAAACACGTCGGACAAACCAATTTTTTTACCTTTATGTACACCAGCAAGCATTGCGCCACCAGATACGAATACAGATGGAATGTTAAGGCGAGCCGCCGCAATCAACATGCCTGGTACTACTTTATCGCAGTTTGGAATGAATACCATCGCATCGAATGGTGTTGCCATTGCAGTTGCCTCGATGGAGTCAGCAATGATATTGCGTGTAACCAAGGAGTATTTCATGCCGATATGGTTCATTGCGAGGCCATCGCAAATACCGATTGTATTGAACTCGATTGGCACACCACCTGCGTTGCGGATGCCGTCTTTTACGGCTTGTACAATATTTTTCAGGCCTACGTGACCAGGGATAATCTCGTTGAAAGAGTTCGCAATACCAATGACTGGTCTGCCCATTTCTTCGTCAACGAAACCTAGAGCTTTTAGCAAAGATCTGTGTGGTGCACGTGCTACGCCTGTTTTTAAATTGTCACTTCTACAACTCATGTTAATCTCCTCACTTTTGAAAGCATCCACTTGGACGGCTTTCACAACGCATAAAAAAAGACGATTCCTATGAATCGTCTTAAAAGTTTACAAATGATATTCCTTTTGTTTACAGAATTCCTATATACATAAATAGACCTATGTATCCCTTGGAAAATATACACATAAGAAACAAACTATATAGCCAAAATCTTATTGATTGTATATTAACCCATTCGCGGAACTTCTAAGACAAAAACGTGTTAAGTTGTTGTTCATAATTCGAATGTCATTAATAATCACGACTAGCGCAATAATCAATAAGCTAATGACTAAACCTAACATGTTTCCTCCTAAAATAATCTGTAATATTAATCACGGAATAATAATAACACGTTACATTATCCTGTGCAAGATAATTCGCTATAAATTCTATAGATTCACTATAGTTTTTTTATGAAGTTCACCATATAAAAAAGCTATAGCAAGCCTAGTTAGGTATAAAAGATATACATATAACACGAAAAAATCCCCCACCGTAGTGAGGGATTTTTATACTATAGGATACCAAAGATCCACATACCAAGGGCGCCGCCCCAGAAATGGATGAGGAAGCTTACCACGGAAATGGCAAGCCCAACGCGCCACCACGTACCTTGCGGTACATAACCAGCGCCAAAGAAGATTGGCGTTACACCAGAGCTATAGTGAGTTAATGTACAACCAGGGCTGTTCATCAAACCAAAGAGCAAGATGGTAAACGGAATTGGTGCGCCCATAGCCACGAGAATGGCCGCAAAGGCGGAGAACAAAGCTGTAATACGCGCCGTACCACTAGCGAAGAAATATTGGGAGTATACAAAGGTTGCAGAGATAATAAAGGATGCCCAGAACCAGTCAATACCAGCAAGATGTTGGCTAACAAAGTTTGCAAAGACAGCAACTACACCGAGTTTACCTAGTAAGCCTGCCATGCCAACCAGAGTGCCCATCCAAATGAGGATATCCCAACCAGTGCGCTCACCTAAGATATCATCCCACGTAAGAGAGCCTGTTACTACACATGCAAGAACGCCCATCATAGCCACTACGGTTGGATGAAGCTTCGTCCAAATCGCAGTAGCCCAAAGCAAGATACAAAGCACAAAGATAATGGCTACAGAAATTTCGGCTTTTGTAATAGGCCCAAGAGCATCTAACTCTTTTTGAGCCATCGCCGCTGCTTGTGGGGTTTCTTTAATTTCTGGAGGATAGATTTTATAGATGAACCAAGGCATCAAAATCATACAAATCACACCAGGAATCACACCCGCTTGGAACCATTCCCACCAAGAAATATCATAGCCAAATAATTTTGCACCTAAGGACGTAATAAGTAGGTTACCACTACATGCAGTCAAGAAGATCGTTACAGTAATAGTGTTGATGGTATGAGCCGTCGTCATCAAGTACGCTCCAATGCGACGAGCTGTCTTCCCATATGGTTCAGAATCAAAAGCTAAAGAAATATTTTGCACGATGGGGAATACGATACCACCCCCACGCGCCGTATTAGATGGCGTCGCTGGAGAGATAATCAAATCCGTACAAGCTAATGCATAAGCTAGTTTTAAAGAACTTGTGCCGAATGAACGAATCAAAGTGTAGGCAATGCGCTTACCAAGACCAGAATTAATAATACCTCTAGAAAAGAATACGGCCGCTACGATAAGCCATACATTCGCCTCTGCATAACCACCTAAGGCTTGCACCATCGTAATAGACTTTGTGGCTACTGCTGCAACGATACCAAAGAGCGCCATAATACCAGTTGGCCAAGGGCGCAAAATAAAGCCTACAATGGTAGCCGTAAAGATAGCTAATAAATGCCACCCTTCAGGCTTAATTGCCTCCGTGTGAGGCAAGAACCAAATCACTAAGCCCACCAAAACGGTAAGGGCCGCACGTGTAAAAGGATTCATAGAACCTCCCTATCAAACTACACAAATCAACTATTACAGTAATAGTTACAGTTACAGTTACAGTTACAGTTACAGTTACAGTTACAGTTGATTATAAAACGATATGGCGGTCATCACACATAACCGCCATATATATTAGCAACTTTCTAAGAATTCTTTGATCTTAGGATTTGCCTGTAATCTTTCCATTTCTTCTGGAGATAATAATTTAACCTTATCTCGCTCTTGGTTTACCAAACATAAGAAACCAATATAATCCCCTTTATTAGCGCGGAACTGATGAATTGTCTTGCCTGGAATTTCAATGAAATCACCAGACTCTACATCATGAATTTCGTCACCTAATAAAAGCTGACCTTTGCCGCGGAATATCATAACCATATGCGTATGCTCATGATATTCTAATGTGGAATAACCACCTGGCAAACATTCAAAATAACGGAATTGGCATGGAATATCATAAGCACCATCGTACAGCACTTGACGTGTTACATCTTTAAAAGGACTACCATCTTGTTTATATACCAAGGTGTCGACGCCATCCCACTTGAAATTTTTAGCATCAAACTTGCGTATCATATATTACCTCTTCATACAAAAAAGTGCTGCATCGAAACAGTGTTTCAATACAGCACCAAAGGTTCGATTATTTGAAGAAACGTTTCAAGGTTCCCATTAAACCATGACTATGTTGTTGTACACCATCTGCAACGCCTGTTACTTCAAAGCCAGTTTTTTCAATAGCCATAGAAATAACCTCTACTGCAGATTTAGTAGGATCAAAAGAAATCGTTACAGTTTTATCGTCTAAATTTACTTCTGAGCTCAATACGCCTGGTAGCGCAAGAGATGCCCCTTCTACTGCTTCCTTACAGTTGTTGCACACCATACCAGGTACAGTAAATACCTTTGTTACAACGCCATTTTCTTCGCCACAACCACAATCTTTGCACATAGTAATACCTCCTATTAATCGTTAGCTTCTTTATGTTTATCGTCGTTTTTAGCCCCTGCTGTTACGTCGATAGTAGTCGCCTTTTTAACGGCTTCTTTCGTTTCATCCACAGCCTTTTTAGGACCAGAAATAGCATCCTTAAACTCATTGATGCCTTTACCAATAGCTTTGCCGACTTCAGGCAATTTACCAGGACCGAAGATAACTAGAGCAATCACTAATATAACTATTAATTCAGGTGTTCCTATAGACCCCATATGTATCTCCTTTATCATTACTAATACTTATATTCTTTAGTGTACATCATCATAGGCAGACTTGTCCACATACCAAGTGGCTTCTTGTGAAAGCACTGCCCCAGGTAGTACGCGACCAATGCGTTTTTCCCAAGGTAAATCCTCATAATCCTCGCGTTGGTACAACACCTTAGTAAGTGCGGTTTTCTTGCTTTCACCCGTTACAGTGAACCAAACAGCATCGGATTTAGCAAGGAAAGAAAAGGTCATAGAAATACGCTCCCATACCTTGCCATCCTCTACGGCCACTACCTCTTGATCTGCCACGCGAAGTGCATGAGAGCCTGCAAACAGCCCTGCTGTATGCCCATCTTCGCCTAGATCGAGCAATGCTAAATCGAGGCCAGATTTCTTGCAAGCCTTGAGCACATTCTTAATCTCTTTCTGATATTCCTCAGCCGCCTCTACAACGGTTCTAGAATCCGTATTAATTGGCAAGAAATGAGCCGCCCCTTTTGCCTTACAGAGCAAATGGGGTTTAACGCGATTAAAATAATTATCCTCGTGAGTTTGCGGCAAGAAACGCTCGTCAGTCCACACAAAGAATATGCGCTCCCAATTGAGGCGCTCAATATATTCAGGGGAATTGAGCAATTCTAACAAACCATTAACAACAGTGCCCCCTGTGATACCAACAATGCACGATTCCGTGCGGCTAATCTCTTCATTGGTAAAAGCAATGAAATCCTCCGCTAATGCTTGGACTACATCACTAGGACTGTCATAACATTTAATTGTATTTTGAGCCATGTAATAATGACCTCCTAAACTATTATAATAGTACTATTATATACACTTTTGCATCGTAATGAAAGCAAAAACCGATGTAACTCAATATAGGGAGCCACATCGGTTCGAATTATATTAGTAACTGCTTATAAATTACATGATATTTAGTACAATTACAAGAGGATAATTATTATTTTTGACCAAATTTAGGACGACGACGCTCTGTGAAAGCCAGAACCCCCTCTTTGAAGTCCTCAGAAAGACCTAATTCACATTGTTTTTCTACTTCAAACTTCTTGTATTCTTCCCAGCCAGCTAAGAAACTATTCCACATCATTTCCTTCATAACGCGGTAAGATTGTGCAGGACCTTTAGCTAACTTCTCTACAAGACGTCTTGTGGCTGTTTCTAGATCTTCTAATTCACAAACTTTATATACAAAGCCAAGTTCTTTACCTTTTTCAGCAGATACAGCTTCACCAGTCATAACGATATGCATAGCACGGTTCATGCCAATAGCTCGAGTCAACAAGTATAAACCGCCTGCATCAGGAGCAAGACCTACGTTTACGAAAGCCTGAATAAAGCGTACGTTATTAGCAGCTACAACAAAATCGGCAGCCAACGCCATGTTAAAGGCCGCACCTGCTGCAGCACCTTGAAGGCTCATAATAACAGGTTTAGGCAAACGTTTCAGAGCCATAGAAATCTGAGCTACTAACTCAACGATTTCAAATAAAGACTCTGTATCCCCTTCGTTTACAGCGCGTTCCATTTCTGTTAAATCGCCACCAGCAGAGAATACCTTGCCTTCAGCATTAATAAGCAATGCACGAACACTTTCATCGTTGTGTGCTTGAGCTAAAACCTCAAGGATCTCCTTGCACATCTCGATATTAAAACCATTCGCCACTGTAGGGCGATTAAATGTCAACGTACCAATCCCGTTGTCCACTACGTATTGAATTGTATTATAAATCATATGATTTCTCCTATATGAAAATCTATTTTCGAAAAAATTCGATTATTATATATCTATTATAGGAGAATTAAATGTCTCTGTAAATGATAGAAATGCAAAAACACCTGCAGACATTGTCTGCAGGTGTAATAACCTGTATTCCAAATATTAACGTTTGGAGAATTGGCTTGCTTTGCGGGCTTTTTTAAGACCGTATTTTTTACGTTCTTTCATACGTGGGTCACGAGTCAAGAAGCCAGCTTTTTTCAAAGATTGACGAAGTTCGCCATCTACGTCCAATAACGCACGGGAAATACCGTGACGAATTGCACCAGCTTGACCGGAAGGACCGCCACCAGCTACAGTTGCGATAACATCGTATTGTTCAACTGTGTTAGTCAAATTCAAAGGTTGTTTTACGATCAATTCCAAAGTTTGGCGACCGAAATAATCATTAAGTTCACGTTTGTTAACAGTGATTTTACCTGTGCCCGGTACCAGACGAACTCTAGCAACGGAAGATTTTCTACGACCAGTGCCGTAATATTGTGCTACTGCCATTATATGTTCCTCCCTCTAGATTATCGTACGGAAATTTCTAATACTTCTGGTTTTTGAGCTGCATGTGGATGCTCAGGACCAGCGTATACGTTTAATTTACGGTATTGTTGTGCACCCAATTTATTTTTTGGAAGCATACCACGAACTGCCATCTCAACAACACGTTCAGGTTGTTTTTCAAGCATCATACCCAATTTAGTGAAACGAGCACCACCTGGATAACCAGAATGACGGAAGTATTCCTTTTGCTCTAATTTTTTACCAGTTACGCGAATTTTTTCTGCGTTTACAACGATCACATGGTCACCAGTGTCTACGTGTGGTGTGAAAGTTGGTTTATTTTTGCCCCGAAGAACTTTTGCAACTTCGGCAGCAAGGCGTCCTAAAGTTTTACCTTCAGCGTCAACAACATACCATTTCCGTTCGATTGTGTTCGGATTGGCCATAAATGTAGTTTTCATGCTGCATATCCTCCTAATAACGTCATAATTCTACCAAAATCAGCTTGTCCTTTGCTTCCGGGGCTAATGGAAACACGACTAAAGCTTACTCAAAATAGTATACAGATTTTATGGGTTTGTGTCAATTAAAATTTAGTACTTATATGCTGTCATCAAATTATTTTTTTAATATAGAATTACATTGCTGTATTACATCATTCAATACGGTCTGATCAGTATTAAGAAGAAGTTTAACCCAATTATCACGCCAACTGCCTCCTAATTGAGCGTCTACTTTTATATGTCCATATGAATTACATATAATATGGACATAATCATCCGAATCAGCATAAGCAATACGAACTTCTCCATCTAATGTTATATATATTAATTTGAGTTGACTAATTAATTCTCTAAATTCATTTACAGTATAAACAAAGGCACCTCGACCAGAAAAGTCTCCACTTTTGATATATACACTAAAAGCGATACACTCATCTCGCGGCTCAGCATCAGCGATATATTTTTCTTCTAACTCAACACGGATAATATCCATTAATATCTCCTCTAAATAATAAAAATGAACAGACCTCTTTATTATCCTTCATTAGCAAAAACCTACTTATATTACACATTACTTTATATTGTGCAGGAAATTTAAATATTTATATAGAATTATGAATATATAACATCAAAATTGATAAAAGTTTAATTGAGATTTTGTAAAATAATACATATTATATCAGTACATCTATAATCTAGGAGATGATGATATGAATCTAGAAAACAAAAACTCATTTCTCTTAAATAGTGCTCTATTCTTTTCAACAATGGGAAGCACCGCAACAACACTAGGTTTTATAACATATATATTCAATACCACCCACAGTCCCTTTAATACAGGGGCAGTTACAATAGCGACATTATTAGTTGGAATGTTATTAGGCCCATTTTTAGGGATACTCGTAAAAGAAAAAGGCTTAATGTGGTCTATGGTAGTTCCTGAAATAGTTTCGAGTTTTATATTATTAATTTTTGTTTTCATAGATAACCTATATCTAGTATATATCATAGCTTTCCTTATAGGTTTTAATAATAAAATTTTAGGAATCGCTAGACTTTCTTTTGTACCTAATATTACAAATGATTTAGTCAAATTCAATGCACTGCTCCGGTCTATTAATCGTTTTGCATTAATAAGTGGTTCCTTATTATTTAGCGTTATAATTAATTACTCTTTAACGCTAGTATTCGTTATTGATGCAGTTACTTATATTCTTTCAGCCTATCTACTTTATCGTTTAAATAAAAATGTAAGAATACAGTCACACTCGACTATCTCCAAAAAAACCATTAGAGAAAGCATATATGATCGCATTCAACTTCTATTAAAAGGATATAAGTTATTATTCCTAAATAAAAAAATCAATTTTATAGTTTATTTGGGTATATTAGCCAGAATATTTTATATGTGTATACCTATTCTACTATTAATATTTATTAAAGATATCTTACATTTAACTGATAGTCAGTATGGATATACGCAAACAATCTCTAGATTGGCATCATTCATTATTTTTGGACTTCTTGCTAAATATTTTACTATTAACTTAGCAACGAGTTTTAAAAAAGTTTTGTTCCCTCTTTTTATACTATATGGAGGAAGTATTTTTTGCATAGGCTATATAGAAACAATAGAACAACTTTATATTCTATATAGTATATCTGAAATATTATTATTTACAGCCGTTGTTTTAGTTCATGCATATATACAATCTATTTTTTCACAAGAAGAGTTAACATTAGCTAGCGGTTCTGTAAGTACAGGCTTCTCTATTGGATCAATATTATCAATAACTATATTTACAAACTTAGCAAATATATTACCGCTACATGATATATTTTTTATATGTGGACTGGGGATAATTATAAGCACAGTTATTATAATAGGCTATACTCGATTAAACCAAGAAAGATAGATTTTATGATAATTATTTAATTTATCCTTTTATAAATAATACACTCATAACATATAAAAAATCCGCAGTGCGTTGCACTGCGGATTTTTGCGCCAAATTATTTGGAGTACAATTCGACGATAAGTGTTTCGTTAACTTCGATAGGAAGTTCTTCACGTTGAGGAAGACGAGTGAATGTAGCTTTGAAGCCTTCCAAGTCTTTTTCAATGTAAGGAAGTTCGAAAGAACGAAGTTCTTGGAAATTAGTTTTGAACATTTCGTTGTCGCGGGAAGCTTCACGAAGTTCAATAACGTCACCTGGTTTGCAGGAGTAGGATGGAATGTCTACACGACGACCATTTACCAAAATATGGCCATGGTTTACCATTTGACGAGCTTGACGAATGGAGTTACCGAAGCCGATGCGATATACAAGGTTATCAAGACGTTGTTCCAAAAGGATCAACATGTTTTCACCTGTAACACCTTGCATTTTTTTCGCTTTATCATAATAGCGTACGAACTGGCGTTCTAGCAAGTTGTAGTAAGCTTTAACTTTTTGTTTTTCTAATAATTGTGTGCCATACTCAGACATTTTTTTCTGACGTTGGTCTTTTTTGACGCGATTCAAGGCTTTTGCGTGACCGAATACGTTCACACCAAAGCGACGACAAAGTTTGAATCGAGCCTCTCTTCTCGTTGCCATGTGATTATCACCTCATAGTTGAATAAAAAACTTGTACCGACACATAATGGTACCCATGTATAATATCATTTTCATTTACTTATGTCAATTAATGATAATTGTGAAAGTTATTGAAATAAGTGCATAATCACAATTTTTAATTAATCTTTTTTATGATAATAGTACACGCTATATCGATTGTGCATGCTTCATCATATTTTATAGATTTAGATGAAAAAACAATTATAGTATGCTACAATATGAATAAGTAAGGTAATAGTTATCATTGGATTCTTATTACAAAATTGGGGGAACAACATGAAAGAGTTACCTACAATGCAAGAGCTACAAAGTTTTATTACTTATAATAAAACAGGAAGCTTTACATTAGCAGCACAATCTATGAATATTACACAATCAGCTTTCAGCGCTCAAATGAAAAAATTAGAGCGTTTAGTTGGTGTGAAATTAATCTCCCGTTCTACAAGAGGTAGCCGTTTAACGCCAGAAGGCGAATTATTCTTACCAGAAGCAGAACAAGTTCTCGATACATTAGAACGTGCTATTCAATCCATCCGCCTAGCAAGCAAGGTGGAACGTCCGATTTTGAACATCGGTGTACTGCGTAGTTTAGGTGATATTCGTCTAAATGGTTACGTATCACACTTCTTCCGAAATCATCCTGAGTTCTCTGTCAGCATCTATGACATGGAAGAAGAAGAGTTGATGCTCGACTTGCGCGAAAATCGTATCGACATTGCTCTACTTTATTTACCAAATAACAAAGATATGTCCGCATACGAATCTACAGCTCTTAGAGAGGACGAATTCGTATACTATGCGCCAAATTTAATAGAAGGCATGGAAACAGCTAGCTTGAAAGCGATTCAGCAACAACCTTTGCTCATGTATCCACCTAAATACTTCATGTATCGCACATTGAAAAACTACGTAGGCAACGGTCAACAAAATCTACACATCCGTGGTAGCCGCTTATCCAACCCTTACACAATGATCGACTATTGCCAAAAAAATAATTCTGGTTGCATCGTAGCAAAACAAATTTTAAATTCCTTAGGCATCACTGATGGTTTTGTTCCTTTAGAAAAACCATTCAAACTACAAGTGTGCTTCGCATTCAAGAAAAATAACTCCAAAACAGAAACGATGCATACCTTTATGGACTATGTACATAGCGAATCACCACCACGCTTATAAAAGTTAACTAAACCCCGTATACCTTTTAGGTGTACGGGTTTTTTTATACACAACACAACTCGATTCCATCACTAGATGCCATTACTATTAGAATCAATTTATGAGTACATTTTCGCCTTCATTCTAAACAATTATTAATCTAAGGATATAAAATAATTGCTCTCTCCTAATCTAGGTTGTAAAATAGAGAATAGATTTCAATTAATGTAGTAGAATACAGTGAGGTTATTATGCTCTTATCTATCCTCTTCTTTATACTAGCTGGACTTGCTGAGATTGGTGGCGGTTATCTTGTATGGCTTTACATGCGCGATGATAAAGGCCCTCTCTATTTAATCGCAGGTGCCATTATTCTATTTTTATATGGTATCATTCCTACCTTCCAACCGGAAGCAAGCTTCGGCAAAGTATACGCAGCATACGGCGGCGTATTCATCGCCCTTTCTATTCTATGGGGCTGGCTTGTTGACGGCTTGCGACCAGACACATATGATATCATCGGCGGTCTCGTTTGCATCGTAGGTGTATATATCATCATGTACGCACCACGGTAAACAGAATTACAGAACGTCTATAAGCCCAACAGAAGGAGTACAACTATAACAGTTGTACTCCTTCTTTATTTATATAACCATATGTATTCTCTTATGATTGTATGTATGTTCTTATGATTGTATCTATCTACTTATGACTGTATGTATTCTTATGACCATAGGTATTTTTACCCAAGTGTACTTTTAGATACTAAAAAACGGTCATCCGAAGATAACCGTTTACTTTGGTGGACGATGACAGGATCGAACTGCCGACATCCTGCTTGTAAGGCAGGCGCTCTCCCAGCTGAGCTAATCGTCCATGTGGTGACCCGTCCGGGAATCGAACCCGGGATACCGCCGTGAAAGGGCGGTGTCTTAACCGCTTGACCAACGGGCCAGAAATATGGCTCCTCGAGTAGGACTCGAACCTACGACCGATCGGTTAACAGCCGATTGCTCTACCGACTGAGCTATCGAGGAATGTTTATGGAGCGGGAAACGAGATTCGAACTCGCGACCCCCGCCTTGGCAAGGCGGTGCTCTACCGCTGAGCTATTCCCGCATGTGGTGGACGATGACAGGATCGAACTGCCGACATCCTGCTTGTAAGGCAGGCGCTCTCCCAGCTGAGCTAATCGTCCATATGTGGTGACCCGTCCGGGAATCGAACCCGGGATACCGCCGTGAAAGGGCGGTGTCTTAACCGCTTGACCAACGGGCCAGAAATGGTGACTCACCCGCGACTCGAACGCGGGACACCCTGATTAAAAGTCAGGTGCTCTGCCAACTGAGCTAGTGAGTCAAAATGGCTCCTCGAGTAGGACTCGAACCTACGACCGATCGGTTAACAGCCGATTGCTCTACCGACTGAGCTATCGAGGAATGTATGGAGCGGGAAACGAGATTCGAACTCGCGACCCCCGCCTTGGCAAGGCGGTGCTCTACCGCTGAGCTATTCCCGCATACAGAACCGATAATTAATATAACAT
The DNA here is from genome assembly GCF_002959835.1 of Veillonella sp. S13053-19. Classification (NCBI taxonomy): domain Bacteria; kingdom Bacillati; phylum Bacillota; class Negativicutes; order Veillonellales; family Veillonellaceae; genus Veillonella; species Veillonella sp. S13053-19. Next base: position 87,215 of record NZ_PPDA01000002.1, read on the forward strand.
GATTATCAATCTGTCGTCAAGAACAAATTGAGAATGTCCTGACTGCCTTATAATAATATCAATTTACACATATAGTGTCAATGGTTTTTCCATGAAATTCCTGCAAAATTTTGATTTTACAACGGCCCTAATTAAAAATGAGGGATTATGTAATCCCTCATCTATTTAATCACTATTTTCTAGGATTTTCGGTAACTTTGACTGATATCTCAACTAGTCTTATCCCCTATATAGCTTGCGTTAACCCATATTTAGCTTGAGTTCTCCATATTTGGTTAGTGTTACCTTATCTTTAATTAATTTTACCGGCTTGTCGTCCTTTACCGGCCCCATCTTCTGCGACACTAACTTCAGCTTCGATAAATGTTTTCATGTCATTTAGCATATGCATAGACGCATCGATAATAGATAGCCCCATTGTAGAACCTAAGGCTTCATCGATTTGCAAGTGATAGTGCAAACATGGTTTCACACCTAGGAATCGACATTGTTCCTTATGAATTGGTTCCTCATAGGCCGCCGATGGGAATACATAGTCTTTTACTAATGGCTCAATGGTAACAGCCGCCAATACAGCAGCACCTGTTACGGCATTATCAAAAACGATAGCCATACGATGACTCGCAGCACCTAAAATAAAGCCAGTTAAAAATGCAATATCAAGACCGCCTGCAATATGGAGCAAATGTAATACCGCATCACGGCGCTCGCTTTCACTCAATGCAGACCAATCATCAACAGCAATATTAAAGCGATCTACAAAGGAATGAATATGAGCAGACCGTTGTTCTACCGTAGGTCCACATTCGGTATGAACGAGAATATCGTCATAGGCACAGCCTGTAATTGTAGCCGTCGTTACGAGGGAGTCAAGGAACGCCCTTTCCCCTATATTGCCGATAGCCACCACTTGTAATCCATCAGCATGTAGTGTATCAGCATAGGTAAAGCCAAGCTCTAGAGCTCGCTCAAGTTCATCTTGAGAAATAACAGGTTCTACACCAAAGAAATGAGAGCCTTTACGAATGACTTGTTGATCAATATATTCTAGATCACTAGTATCTTGCTCAAGACCTACATTTACAACATGTACGTCTGCATTTAACTTAAATGCCGCCCCCTGCGTAGCCGTTCTACCTTCATTGAAATGTTTGATAGCGGCGTAGCTTTCACTACCATGCTGATTATTTTGAGGACCATCTACCAAGTGATCCGCTGCTGCAATGAGCACACCATGTCGCAAATGATTGGGCTTAGGATTTGCCAAAATACCTGCAAAGCGTTCTGCTATAAGCTCTAAGGTTGCTAGGCTATAAATAGGTTTTGTTAAATTATCAATACGTAACCGGCACTCCTCCATGGAGGGTGCGTGCAATGGTTCTATGTTGAAAGTTCTCATGCCTTACCTCCTGTTATGGCCAAATACATATGAACTGCAAGGTCTAGCATCCCCATTTGAACCGAACTACCAGAGGCCTCGCCTAGACAAAGTCCCAAATCTACATACGCTTCTAAGCCTAGATTTTCTAAAGAGGACTTCGCTGCCTTTTCGGCCGACAAATGAGATGCCATCACATAATCCATGACTTCTGGCACTAAAGTTTTAGCCACCAATGCACAAGCAGATGTATTGAAGCCATCGATGATAACTAATCCATTATTAGCGGCCGCACCTAAGATAACGCCAACGATACAAGCAAACTCAAAACCACCTACAGAGGATAAAATACCAATAGCATCGTCTTTTGGAATATCCTTATATTTTTCCAGCACATCATGAACGATGCGTTGTTTTAATTTGAGCCGTTCATCGGAAATATTCGTCCCTCGACCTGTAGCTTCTTCCGCAGTAAGTCCAGCAAACTTAGCGGTCATAAGGGCACTGGCGGTCGTATTTGATATGCCCATTTCACCGACTAAGAATACGTTAAAGCCTTCATCAATTTTCTCTTTTACAAGACGAATACCTGCTTCAATGCCTTCAATCGCTTGTTCCCGTGTCATAGCTGGTTCTTCTACAAAGTTTTTTGTTCCCATCCCCAGTTTGTGACTGCGTAAGCCTGGTACCCAGCTCATATCCGCATCAATGCCCATGTCGATGACTTCCATTTGAGCACCACAGTAATTAGCTAAGGAATTGGCACCAGCCCCTTTTGGAATTAGGTAGTTCTGTGTCATACCAACGGTCGTTTCCTTTGGATACGCACTAACCCCCATATCCGCCACACCATGATCCGCACTAGCGATAATCATACATGGCTTTGGTACAGTCAAAGTGTCTTGATTTGTGGCAGACCCATATTGGGCCACTACATTTACAAGACGACCATATTGCTCTACAGGTGACGCTGTATTCCAGCTATCAATTATATGTTGTTCAATCTCTTGGTTGCGACCTACAATAGCGCCACAAGTTTCTTGTAACAAACTCATACGATCTCCCTTAACTAATTAATAGATCAGTTTACTTTTAGAATATTAGTATATCTTTATAATACTATTATGTTTTTATAATACTATTATGTTTTTATAATATTAGTATATTTTAAGAATTTCAGTATACATATGTTAGGGCATAAACAATGTCACTTCAGCTACATAACCTTTATTATATTAACTATCCTTAATTTGCCCTGTTAAATACGGCAACTTAGTGCGTATGTCACGACTGCGTTCCAAATAGGATTCCAATTCTTGACCTTCATCATCTTGTGAAAGCACCTCTTTTACACGTTGTATTTCAGCTTCTATCCGAGTAAGCCCTTCAATGACATTGCGCCGATTACCGTAGATGATTTCGCGCCACATAGACGGCAAGCCACCGGCTACACGGGTGCAATCTCGAAAACCACCTGCAGATAATCTCATGCGCAATTCTCCCAATTCATCACCACCAGAAACTTGCGTCAAAATGGCAGCTAGCAAATGAGGCATATGACTAACCATGGCTAGATATTCATCATGAGCGTAAATATCGACGAACTCAATGCGTGAACCTACGGCACGGCCCATCTCAGCTAGCTCCTCGGCTACCTCTTCGCTATATACTTCAGAGGCCTTATCCTCTAGGACGATCCATCCCATACCTTTAAATAAGTTTTTATGAGATACTTCGTAGCCACCTTTTTCTGAACCCGCCATAGGATGGACGGAGACAAAAATCGTTCCCTTAGGAATTGATTCATAGACAGCACGGAGGAAGTTTTCCTTCGCACTCGATACATCTGTTACAACTTGTTTTGGTCTAAATAGATGTGCCGTTTCAGTAAAGAGTCGTGCGTTTGTATCTGGTGGTAAGGAGAACACAACAATATCTGAGCTTTCAATCAATGGTTCTACCTCGGTCCAAGCAGCTTTCACCACCCCATCTTGGATGGCCGCATCACAAACCTCTTGGCGACGAGCATACCCTACCACCTCATAATCGGTGTAAGCCTTCAAAGCCTTTGCCAATGAACCGCCTAATAAGCCTAAGCCAATAATACCTACTGTCTTACTCATATAAACCTACTTTCACAATATCTAGTAAATTACACTCTCCCATGTAATGCTACATATATCTACAAACTATAAAAGGAATTAATTAAAATAACAGAAACGCAAACCTAAGCTTCAATAAGTCTCTTGTTTTTCCATTTACCGCTATACCAGCGATACACAAATAATAACCCCCGTAAAATTTCATCGACAGCCATAGCAACCCAAATACCTACGAGGCCCCAGCCCCAATATATGCCAAAGAGATATGATAGTGGCACTGCACATAACCACATGCCTAAGATGCCTACGAGCATTGGAGTTCGAATATCCCCTGCGGCTTGTAAACAAGATACCATAACGATATTTACGGCACGACCTAACTCAAGGAAGATTTCTACTAATAATACATTATGGGCTAATGATAAAATTTCAGGATCTGTAGTAAAGACAGAAAGAACAACATCGCTAACAAGATAGAAGAATGTAGCAAGACCTACGTTAATAGCAATGGCTAAAAACGTAGAATGCCATACGCGATTACTTACCTCCTCTTGGCGTTTGGCCCCCATCAAGAATCCAACGATTACCTGTGAAGCATTGGCGAGTGCTATTGTATATACATAGCAAAGCATAGCAATAACGGATACATATACCTTTGTATTGATTACTGCGAGTCCCAAAATATTGACCATTTTCATAATCATCGTTTGAGACAATTGATAACTCAATGTTTCGCCACCAGAAGGAACACTGATATGCAATAAAGACTTAATCGTATGCCACGGAAATGGTTTTAAGAATGTAAAGCTCACCTCTAAGGTTAATAATTTCTTAAAAGTATATCCAATAATCACGAGCCCTACCACTTTAGATAGCCATGTTGAAATAGAAACACCTAATACACCAAGACTTGGTATTGGACCATGTCCAAAGATTAATACATAATTCGTTATAATATGAATTACATTCATAACGAGTGCTATATACATGGTAATACGCGTTAGTGAATGACCTCTAAACACAGCCACTAATGTATAGTACATAGCTTGTATCGGCAGCCCCGCCGCTACGATGGTCGTATAGAGCGACGTATCACTCATCGTTTCTGGCGGAATTCCTAGCCACGTGAAGATCCATTCATGACAAGTGATAAAAAATACTGCCGCTATGGATGAAAACAGAAAATTCATCACTAAGCTGACCGTACATACCTCAGATAGCTTGGACTGATTCCGAGCCCCTAAATACTGGGCAATCAAAATCGTCGTAGCTGTACTCATAACAATAATGAGCATAATAAAGATATTTAAAATTTGATTGGCATTAGCTACCGCTGCTACCGCTTGAGGAGAGTAGTGACTCATCATCACTTGGTCTATATTACCTACTAACAGCTGTAGGAATACTTCGATAAATATAGGCCAACTCAAAGTCCAGATAGATAAACTAATCCCCTTTTCGTCTGCTTTCATAAAAACCTCTGCAACGAACACGATACAATTGCAATGAATATCATACAATGTTCTTATTATATCACGTTATATAACCACATGGGACAAATCGCAGAAATCAATATACCAAATAGTTTTCATAAAATAGTACATACAAAAAAACGTGCCACCCGAAGGTGACACGTTTATTATGTAGATAAGCAAGTATCTATTGTGTTCTGCTAATGCTTATTTGAAGCCGTTACAAAGGCTGTCGAATAATGCTTGGTCAGGTTTTACAACGTCTTCAGTCAATGGACGTGGGTGTGCGCCGCCATTAGCTGCTGCCAAGGATTTTTCGAAGGAAGGTTTAGATGTATTTTGGTAAATAAGACCAGTAACCAAACCATCTGTATCGCCCAAAGTTTTAAGTGCTGCTGCACGATCTGTTGGATCATAGCCTTCAGGCAATGCTACTAAGTGTTCTTTGAACCAGTCATAGCTGTTGCGTTTGTTGTATGTAACACATGGGCTAAATACGTTGATGAAGGAGAAGCCATCATGGTCCATAGCTTGTTGAACCAAATCAACAAGTTCTTCACGGTTGATCATATAGCTTTGAGCTACGAATGTAGCACCTGCTGCAATCGCAGTTTCACAGATGGACAATGGAGACTCGAACGCACCATGAGGAGTTGTTTTTGTAACAAAACCGATGTCGGAACGAGGGGATGCTTGACCTTTAGTCAAACCATATACATGGTTATCCATTACAACGTATGTCATGTTTACATTACGTTTGAAAGCATGGATAGTGTGACCCATACCGATAGCGAACGCATCACCGTCACCGGAGAATGCGATAACTTCTAAATCTTGGTTAGCAAGTTTTACGCCTTGAGCGTAAGGAAGTGCACGACCATGAGTTGTATGAGCACCGTAAGCGTAGAAATAACCACCGATACGGCTAGAGCAACCGATACCGGAAATTACTGCTAATTTTTCTGGTGGAATATTTTTCGCTACTACAGCGTCAGTAATCGCTGCTTGAACCCCATAATGGCCACAGCCTGGGCACCAGTTAGGACGAATATCGTTTCTGTAATCTTTAGCTGTTGCCATATTATAGGACCTCCTTAATCGCATTTTTCACATAACTTTTTGTGAATGGATTACCATCGTATTTTAAGCAGCTAGAAATTTTATTTTTCTTATGCATGTTGATTTTAAACAAGTTAGTCAATTGACCAGTTTTATTGTGCTCTACGATAACCACTTTTTTCGCAGCATCAAAGAATGGTTGTAATTGTTTTGCTGGGAATGGTTTAATCAAGCGCAATTGTAAGTGGTTAACTTTAACACCTTCTTGATCGAATTCAGCAACTGCTTCTTCGATAGCGCCACGGCTAGAAGCCATACCTACAACAAGTACATCTGCTTCGTCGTATTTAGCGTTGTTCAAGAATGGTTCGTAGTTATCAGCTACAGTTTCCAATTTGCGGAAACGTTTATCAGTTTGCGCTACGTGCATTGTAGGCGCTTCTGCTGGTTTACCCTCTTCGTTATGCTCTAAGCCTGTGGAAAGGAATAGACCATTTTTCATGCCAGGAATTGTACGAGGAGAAATACCATCTTCAGTCAATTCAAAGCGTTTGAAGTATTTAGGTTGTTCCAATGCAGGAAGTTCTGCTTCTTTCATCATTTTACCGCGGTTAATAGGTACACGGTTCAAGTCGAAAGTAGGAACGGATTGTTTATTCAAGCCTTGTTGTAAGTCAGGCATAAAGATTACTGGACATTGGTACATTTCTGCCAAGTTGAAAGCTTTTTGAATTTCATAGAAGCATTCTTCGATAGATGTTGGAGAAATTACGATACCGGAGTAGTCGCCATGTGCATTGTAGCAAGCCGCATCAATATCGGATTGCTCAACTTTTGTAGCCATACCAGTAGATGGGCCAGAACGTTGAACGTCGATAACAACCATTGGCAATTCAGCCATGGAAGCCATGGACAAGGATTCTGCCATCAAGGAAAGACCAGGGCCAGAAGTACATGTGAAGCCACGAACACCAGCGTATACGCCGCCCATAGCTGTCATGCATGCTGCGATTTCGTCTTCTGTTTGAACAACAGTAGCACCCAATTTATCCATGTTTTTAATCATGAATTCCATAACTTCGGATGCCGGTGTAATAGGGTAAGATGCCATGAAACGGGAACCCGCTGCAATAGCACCGAGAGCACATGCTTCGTTACCTAATAAGAACATTTGATCTTTCTTACCAGGAGCTGTCAATGTATCGATTTCAACATCGCCCAATTTTTCCATTACAAGGCCATGACCATCGTCGAAAGCAGCCAAGTTTTTATCGATAATTTCTTGGGATTTTTTTGCGAATTGTTCAGCAATAGCATCTTTGAACAACTTAGTTTCAAAACCAAGAAGTGCTACGGACATGCCAAGTGCTACGATGTTACGCATCAACATAGATCCTTGTTTCATCGCTGTTTCAGAGATTGGCAAGGATAAGCAATTGATTTTTGTACCTTCGTATTTAGAGAAGTCCGGTTTTACTTTACTATCACAAATGATGTAACCGCCATCACGAACTTCAGAACCGTGCATATCAACAGTTTCTTGGTCAAGAGCTAGCAAGAAGTCTACGCCTTCACCAATAGACATAATTTGTTCTAATGCTACGCGCAATGCGAATGTAGTATGACCACCTTTGATACGAGATGCAAATAAACGTTGGCTATACAAGGAATAGCCTTCTTTAGCGAGGATTGTCGCCATAATTTCGCCGCAACTCTCGATACCTTCACCTTGTTGGCCGCCCATTTTCCAGATAAAATCTTTACGTTTTTGCAAGAGATTCACCCTCCTTAGGATAAAAATTACACTGCTGACAAGAGTCTAACTTACTATTTTATATATGTATAGTACGAATCTGTCTTATATCGTCATTGTATCATGTATACTTTAGGTTTACAATGTATCATTTCTCATAATAATAGGTATAAATTAGAGCATTATAACTAAAACTTATAAGAGAAAAAGGATACTACTTTTTTCGTAGTATCCTTTTAGTATTTATGCTCATCGTTTCATAATTACTCGTTTAAAAAATATTCTATATGAAATTATATAGAATATTTATTCTTAAATTATATAGAATATTTATTCTTAAATTATATAGAATATTTATTCCGTAATACCTCTTGTTGTCGTTCCTCAGTAAAGAAGATTTCTTCTAAACATAAACCTTGAGCGGGCGCAGTTTTTCCGATAACGCGACGGTCTTTAGCAGCTAAATAGCCTTTGATATCCTCCACCTTACGGCGACCAAGTCCTACATCTACGAGTAAGCCTGCAATATTACGTACCATATGGTATAAGAACCCATCGCCTACCACAGAAATAGTCACATGAGGTCCCTTACCCTCTACATGAATGCCCATAATCGTCTTAACGGGATCAGCCGGTGTAGAATTCGTCCCCTTTAAGGTCGTAAAATCATGTGTACCTAGTAATTCATTACCAGCAGCTTGCATGAGCTCGATATTGAGAGGCTTTTTTACATGCCAGTGATATCGTTTCGTCAACGGATTAGCAATGAGCTGATTATGAATAGTATATACATACTCTTTACCGTATATATTCCAACGTGGTTTCCAATCGAGTGGAATGTCCACAGCTTCAAGGACCACAATATCTTTAGGAATATGAGCTATCATGGCACGCGGAATATTTTCTACAGGTATAGCACCAGAGGTTTGAAAGGTACATACTTGAAACTTTGCATGTACCCCCGCATCTGTACGAGAAGCACCGTAGATTTGAATGGGCTCATTACAGATTTTTGACAAGCCATATTCTAAACAACCTTGTACGGTTAAGCCCTTATCATCAGGTTGCTTTTGATAGCCCGCTAAATCAGTGCCATCATAAGCAACTATGATCCGTATATTTCTCATAGGCCAAGCCACCACAACGCAATGAGTACAACAGTAACCAAAATAACAGCACCGACACCGATATAATCGACATAGGTCACTTGTAATTCTTTCATACGCGTACGATTTACACCGCCGCGATAACAGCGAGCCTCCATGGCGATAGCCAGTTCATCAGCACGTCTGAAAGCACTGATAAATAATGGTACCAATAAGGGCACCATATTCTTTGCTCGTTGAATGATAGAGCCGGTCACAAAGTCTGCACCACGGGCTGATTGGGCTTTCATAATACGATCCGTCTCATCCAATAAAGTCGGAATAAAACGAAGTGCAATAGTCATCATCATAGCCAGCTCATGAGCAGGTACGCCAATGCGACGGAATGGATTGAGCAAATGCTCGATACCATCAGTTAAACGAATAGGAGATGTGGTATACGTCAATAACGAGGAGAACAAGATTAAGAAAATTAATCGTGCCGCCATTTGAAGGCCCATTGCCACACCATGATCGGTGATATTAATAATACCCCATTGGAAAATGGTATTACCAGGTGTCGTAAAAATGTGAATCCCCATAGTAAATACAATGATAATCCAAAGCGGTTTAATAGCGGTCCACATAAGACGTAGTGGTAAACGAGATAATAGCATGGCAAAGATTGTAAAACCACCTACAATGCCATAAGCTAGCGGTGAATCTGCCAAAAAGATGGCAACTACGAAAATAGTAGTAGCAATAATCTTTGCTCGTGGATCCATGCGGTGCAAGAAAGAATTTCCAGGGAAGTATTGACCAATAGTAATGTTATTTAACATGGCTACCTCCTTCTAGAATTGCTTCTACTGCATCATCTACAGATAGGACTCTGTTAGACACATCAAGACCTTGTTCACGTAAGTACTCCATAGTTACAGACACAGGCGGTACATCTACGCCAACAGCTTGCAATGCATCTCGATGATTATTAAAGATATCCATCGGTTCCCCATCGAGTACTATACGACCTTTATCGAGTACTACTAGGCGAGAGGCCATGCGGGAAATATCCTCCATATTATGGGATACAAGGATAACCGTAATTCCTTTCTCCTTATGGAGGCGAATGATTTCCTCAAAGATTTCTTCACGACCAAATGGGTCTAGGCCTGCAGATGGTTCATCAAGAACTAAAAAGTCTGGATTCATAGCCACTACCCCAGCAATAGCAACGCGGCGCATTTGACCTCCGGATAAGTGAAACGGAGATCGTTCTGCATAGGTATTGTAGTCAAGACCTACAAACTTCATAGCATCACGAACGCGTTCATCTACTTCATCAGAGCTAAGACCTAGATTTTTAGGCCCAAAGGCAATGTCTTCAGCGATGGTTTCTTCAAATAATTGATGCTCTGGGTATTGGAATACCATACCTACCTTGTGGCGCATCTTTTTAGCTTCCTCTGTGGAGGCACTAATATCTACACCATTTACGGTTACTGTACCTGTTGTAGGGTGTAATAAACCATTTAAATGTTGTACAAAGGTGGATTTGCCAGAACCAGTATGACCGATAACACCTAGAAATTCACCATTTTCAATAGTAAGAGATATACCATGAAGGGCTGTTTTTTCAAAAGGAGTTCCCATGCCATAGGTGTATGTAATATTATCTAATACAATCGCCATTAGTGAGATTCCTCCCCTCTTGCATCAGTTGGCAGTTCACTAGCAGGAACTTCTTCAACCTTAGCAACCACATGATTAGAGTTTACTAATTGATCTGCCAGTTTTGAACTTTTCAGACCTTCTGCCAGTTCCTCATTGTTTATAATGCTGTTACCCACTTCATAACCTTTTGCATTTAATTTGAAAGCAATTTCAGAGGCTACAGGCACATCGAGGCCAAGTTCTTTCAAGGTATCTACATGACTAAAGATTTCACGAGGTGTGCCATCGTGTAATTTCACACCATTTTTCATAACCACCACACGGTCAGCCGTAACGGCTTCCTCCATGAAGTGTGTAATAAAGACAATAGTAATGCCCTCTTCTTTATTGAGCTTATGGACTGTCTCTAAGACCTCACGACGACCTTTTGGATCGAGCATGGCCGTTGGTTCATCAAGAACAATACAGTCTGGTTTCATAGCAAGCACGCCTGCAATGGCAATGCGCTGCTTTTGACCACCAGATAACAAGTGAGGACCATGTTCTCTATATTCAGTCATATTAACAGCTTCTAACGCTGCATCGACACGTTTTCTAATTTCATCACTAGGAATGCCTAGATTTTCAGGACCAAAGGCAACGTCCTCTTCTACGACAGCCGCTACGATTTGGTTATCAGGATTTTGGAATACCATGCCTACATGTTGGCGAATATCCCAAATATGCGCTTCATCGCGCGTATCAAAGCCACATACATTGACATGACCTTCGCTAGGTTGTAATAGCACATTAAAATGCTTGGCTAGGGTACTTTTACCACTGCCATTAGTACCGATAATACATACAAACTCGCCGCGCTTGATGGATAAATTCACATCATCTAATGCGCGTACATCATTGCCGTTTTCATCAGTATATATATGACTCATATGATTGACATCAATCATAATGTCTTTTTCGTTCATGAATAGCCTCATATCTTTCTAGTCAATTTCGTTTCTATGAAAGTATAACCTTTAAATTGTATATCACATTATTGACCCATTAACTACAACAAATTAATGTAATCCACTTTATAGATTAAGCATTAATTATTGCCATAAATATATATCATAAGGTTAACAATACTTATTCATCCTTTACGATAACTGCTAATATATTACGATATTGTACTAATCGATTGTACCATAAAATTGACAATAAAAAAACGGTGCTGCAACGTAAGTTACAACACCGTATGAGTTTGATTAAACTAACTCGATAATAGCCAAAGGTGCAGCGTCACCTTTGCGAAGACCAGTTTTGATTACACGAGTGTAACCACCTTGACGGTCTGCATATTTTGGAGCAATTGTATCAAACAATTTTTTTACTACGCTTTCATCCATGAGGTATGCAAGAACTTGGCGACGTGCATGAAGATCACCACGTTTAGCCAAAGTTACCATTTGATCAGCTAAAGAGCGAAGTTCTTTCGCTTTAGCTTCAGTAGTTTCAATACGCTCATATTGGAAGAAAGATGTTAACATGCTACGGAACAACGCTTTACGAGCGGAGCTGTCGCGGCCTAATTTTCTGTACATTCGTCTTCCTCCTTATTCGCCTTTTTGTTTAAGTTGAAAACCACCTGGATGATTGTTGAGTTTTTCCTCAATTTCATCGATGGATTTTTTGCCTAAATTGCGAACTTTTCCTAAGTCATCAATGGTTTTGTCTAGCAAGTCTGCAATTGTATTAATGCCAGCACGTTTCAAGCAGTTATACGCACGAACAGAGAGCTCCAACTCATCGATGGAAATCTTTGCTGGGCCGTCATCTACAGCTGGTTCTTCATTATCGGAACCTACTGGATCAACAACGATACCGCCTTCACCTGTGTTAACATCTACAACGTCTGCAGAGTGCGCTAATTTAGTGAAGTTCCCTAAATAACCAATCATAATGGCAGCAGATTTTGCCACTGCATCAGCAGCGGTAATGGAACCATCAGTCCAAACTTCTAATGTAAGTTTGTCAAAGTCCATTTCATTGCCTACACGAACATCACTCACTTCGTATTTAGCACGAAGAATTGGAGAGAAGATGGAATCGATTGGAATGCAACCGATAACATCTGTATCTTTTTTATTCTTCGTAGAAGGAACGTAACCTTTGCCACGTTCGATTACTACATCCATTACGAGATGAGCTGTCTCATCCATTGTCGCAATCACGAGTTCAGGATTCAATACTTCTACTTCTGGTGGGAATTGTTCAGCCAAATCAGCAGCTGTCAATACACCGTCCTTTTGGAAGTCAAAGTGTACTTCCAAAGGTAATTGAGCATCTTCTTCAACTTTGATGCACAATTGCTTTAAGTTAAGGATGATATCCGTAACATCTTCGCGAATACCAGGAATAGTAGAGAATTCATGAAGAACTCCATCAATTTTGATAGAGGTGATAGCTGCCCCATCCAAGGATGAAAGCAAAATTCTGCGTAAGCTATTACCAAGAGTGATACCATAACCACGGTCCAATGGTTCACATACGAACTTACCATAGCGACCGCCGTCGGCGATGTCCACTTTCTCGATTTTAAGTTTCTTTTCTTCGCTCATCAGGAACATCCTCCTATACAACACACGTTCATAGTTTAATTATAGCACCGTATCAAATCGGCCGCTATAAATTATACACGACGGCGTTTTGGAGGGCGACAACCATTGTGAGGAATTGGAGTTACGTCTTTAATGGAAGTAACTTCAAGACCTGCAGCTTGTAAAGCACGGATTGCAGCTTCACGGCCGGATCCAGGACCTTTTACGAATACTTCAACAGTGCGAAGACCATGTTCCATTGCAGCTTTAGCAGCTTGTTCAGCAGCCATTTGAGCAGCGAATGGAGTGGATTTACGGGAACCACGGAAGCCCAAGCCACCAGCGGAAGCCCAAGACAACGCGTTACCGTTTGTATCTGTCAAAGTTACGATAGTGTTATTGAATGTAGAACGAATATGAGCCGCACCGGATTCAATATGTTTCTTTTCTTTTCTTTTTGTTCTAACAACTTTTTTAGCCACGCTTTATCCCTCCTTTATCTTATTTCTTTTTACCAGCAATTGCTTTTCTAGGACCTTTGCGAGTACGTGCATTCGTTTTAGTACGTTGACCACGAAGTGGTAAACCCATACGATGACGTTTGCCTCGATAGGAGTTGATTTCAATTAAGCGTTTAATGTTAAGTGCTTCTTCACGACGAAGGTCACCTTCTACTTTGTATTCAGCATCTAACAATTCACGGATTTTCACGACTTCATCTTCGGAAAGATCGCGAACGCGTGTGTCTGGATTGATGCCAGTTTTAGCAATAATTTCAGCTGCCAAAGTTGGACCAATACCATAAATATAAGTTAAACCAATTTCCACTCGTTTATCACGAGGTAAGTCTACACCGGCGATACGTGCCATCTAATCATCCACCTCCTATCAGATTATCCTTGTTTTTGTTTATGTTTTGGATTTTCGCAAATAACCATTACACGGCCTTTGCGTTTAATGATTTTACATTTTTCGCATATCTTTTTAACTGATGGTTGAACCTTCATTAGTACCTCCTTTGTGGACCCTATGCTTATTTAAAGCGATAGGTGATGCGACCACGATTTAAGTCATACGGTGTCAGTTCCATAGTAACTTTATCACCAGGAAGAATACGGATAAAATTCATACGCATTTTACCTGACACATGAGCCAATACGATATGACCATTTTCCAATTCTACTTGGAACATGGCATTCGGTAATGCCTCAACTACCGTACCTTCCACCTCAATAACGTCTTCTTTTGACATATCTTTTCCTCCGGTTACCTGTTTTATTTAATTAACCGCGGTTCTTCCCGCATAGTTAATATTTCAGGGCCGTTTTCTGTAACAACCACTGTATGTTCGAAATGAGCAGCAGGTTTACCATCTGTGGTAACTGCTGTCCAGTCATCCCCTAATACACGAACACGATGCGTCCCTAGAGTAATCATCGGTTCGATACACAATACCATACCTGGTTTCATAATAGGTCCTTGTTCAGGACTACCATAGTTTGGTATTTGCGGATCTTCATGCATTTCGCGGCCTAAACCATGACCTACGAAGTCGCGAACGACACCGTAACCATGTTTCTCACAATACGTTTGAACAGCGTGGCCGATGGCACCAATTCGGTTACCAACTTTCACTTGTTCAATTCCCTTGAACAGACTTTCTTCTGTAACTTTTAACAATTTCATCACATCAGGTTTGACGTGACCGATAGGAACCGTCACAGCCGAATCGCCGTGATATCCATCAATAGATGATACAAGATCAATACTGAGGATATCGCCGTTTTTAAGCTTGCGCTTAGCGCTCGGAATACCATGAACGACTTCTTCATTGACAGAAGCACAGATTGTTGCAGGGAATCCATAGTACCCTTTACAACTTGGTATACCACCGTGGCTGCGAATATATTCTTCGGCAATTGTATCTAACTCAAGCGTCGTGATGCCAGGTTTAGCCTTTTCTACTAACAAGGACAACGTGTCTGCTGTAAGCTTACTTGCCTTGCGGATACATTCAATCTCATGGGGCGATTTCAAAATAATCATAGATTATTTCTCCAACGCCTTAATGATGTCAGCAAATACTGCGTCTACATCTTGTAAACCATTGATTTCTTCATACAATCCGCTGTTGCGATAGTAGTCGATTAATGGTTTAGTTGATTCGTCGTACACAGCTAGACGTTTCTGTACTGTTTCAGGGTTATCATCAGCACGATTTTCTAGAACAGCTCGTTCGCTAATACGTTTAACCAATTCCTCAGTAGGAACGTTTAAGTTAAGTACAGCGTCCAAAGAAATTCCTAATTCTTTAAGGATTGCATCCAAGGATACAGCTTGTGCTGTAGTTCTTGGGAAACCGTCAAGAATAAATCCAGATTTGCAGTCATCTTTCACCAAGCGATCACGTACGATACCAACAGTTACACTGTCTGGTACCAATTGACCAGCATCGATGTATTTCTTAGCCTCAACTCCAAGAGGTGTTTCGTTCTTAATCGCAGCGCGGAACATATCACCTGTTGAAATTTGGGGAATACCGTATTTTTCAATAAGTCGAGCTGCCTGAGTGCCTTTACCAGCACCAGGAGGTCCCATTAATAGAATATACATATTGTTTCCCTCCTATTTCACAAAGCCTTTATAGTGGCGTGTTACCATGAGCGACTCGATTTGTTGCATTGTATCAAGTGCTACACCTACAACGATGAGAAGAGCCGTACCACCAAAGTATACGCCTTGGACGCCGGTAATGCTACCGAGGAAATTCGGTATAATAGCAACGACAGCTAAGAATACAGCGCCAGCCAAAGTGATTCTGGTCATCACGTTATCCACATAATCAGCAGTTGGTTTACCCGCACGAATGCCTGGGATAAAACCACCGTATTTTTTCATATTATCTGCCATATCTGTAATGTTGATAGAGATTGCAGTATAGAAATACGTAAAGATAAAGATCAATAATGCATACAATGCCGTTTGTAACGGCGTACCCCATGTAAATAGATCCGCAACTTTATGAACAAATTCATTGTCAATAAATTGCGCAATCGTCACAGGGAACATCAACACAGATGACGCAAAGATAATTGGGATTACACCTGCCTGATTGACTTTCAACGGCAAGAATGTAGAGTGACCACCGTACATTTTACGCCCTACTACGCGTTTTGCGTATTGGATAGGAATGCGACGTTGGCCTTGTGTAACTGCGACTACGACAGCAATCATCGCAAGTGCAATTACAGCAAATAAGAATGCTTGGAACATGTTAATTGTTCCGTTTTGGATATATTGATAAATTGTTTCTAGACCATCTGGTAATCGAGCTACGATACCAGCAAAGATGATCAAGGAAATACCATTACCTATACCATATGCTGTGATTTGCTCACCAATCCACATCAACAAGCATGTGCCTGCTGTAAGAATGATGGCCACAACAAATACACTAAGGAAATCATTATTTACCAAAGCGTTGTTTGCTCTAAGAGCAAATGCCATGCCTGCGGCTTGTACAAAGCCAAGGACTACGGTGCCATAACGAGTTACCTTCGCTATTTTCTTACGCCCATCCTCACCATCTTTACTCCATGCTTCAAACTGTGGAACTACAGACTGAAGCAGTTGCATGATGATGGAAGCATTGATGTAAGGGGTAATACTCATTGCAAAGATAGAGAACTTACTAAGCGCACCACCAGCAAACAAGTCTAATAGACCGAATAGGTTACCGGATGTAAACAAAGATTCAATGACAGATGCATCTACACCTGGTACTGGAATGTGAATGCCGGCTCTAAATACGGCAAACATCATCAACGTGTACAAAATCTTGTTACGTAACTCGGTAATCTTAAAGATGTTCGAGAGGCTATCTAGCACCCTAGATCACCTCTACTTTTCCGCCTGCTGCTGTGATTTTTTCTTCAGCAGATTTAGTGAAGCCATTAGCGATAACAGTCAAGTTTTTAGTTTCCAATGTACCGTTACCTAAAATACGAATACCATCGCGTACATTTTTCAAAATGCCAGCTTCAATAAGAGCTACTGGATCAACTGTTGCACCGTCTTCAAAACGGTTCAATTGTTCTACGTTAACTTCAGCATATTGTTTAGCAAAAACGCTGTTGTTGAAACCGCGTTTTGGTAAACGACGATAAAGAGGCATTTGGCCGCCTTCAAAACCGGAGCGAACGCCACCGCCAGAACGGGAGTTTTGACCTTTTTGACCACGACCAGATGTTTTACCCAAGCCAGAACCTAAACCACGGCCTACACGAGTACGAGCTTTTTTGGAACCAGCTGCTGGTTGTAATTCATGAAGTTTCATTCAGTGCACCTCCTTATCAGTATTAAACTTCTTCAACTTTAACTAAATGTCTAACTTTGTGAAGCATACCTTCGATTTGAGGTGTTACTTCTTTTACAACTTGAGAATTAGTTTTTTTCAAGCCCAAAGCTTTAACTGTCGCGCGTTGATCTTCAGGACGACCGATTAAGCTTCTTGTTAATGTTACTTTAACTTGTGCCATTTCTTGTCTCCTTATTACGCGTTATAGATTTCTTCAACGGTTTTACCACGAAGTTCAGCAACTTCGCTAGCGCGTTTCAAATCTTTCAAACCTTCAATTGTAGCACGAACCATATTGTTAGGGTTAGAAGAACCCAAGGATTTAGTCAAGATGTTACGAACACCTACTAATTCCAATACGGCACGAACAGGGCCACCAGCAATAACGCCAGTACCTTCAGCAGCTGGTTTCAAGAATACGCGGCCTGCGCCGAATACGCCTGTTACGCTGTGAGGGATTGTACCATTTTTAATAGCTACGTTTACAATATTTTTCTTAGCATCATCGATACCTTTGCGAATTGCTTCTGGTACTTCCGCTGCTTTACCTAAGCCAACGCCTACATAACCGTTGCCATCACCAACAACTACAAGAGCGCTGAAGGAAAAACGACGACCGCCTTTAACTACTTTGGCTACGCGGTTGATGAATACTACTCTTTCTTTAAGATCAAGACTGGTGTAGTCAATTCTCGCCATGTCTATAGTTCCTCCTTCTTAGAATTTTAAGCCTGCTTCACGAGCACCTTCTGCAAGGGCTGCTACGCGGCCGTGGTAAATGTAACCACCACGGTCAAACACTACTGTGTCAATACCTTTAGCGATAGCTTTTTTAGCAACTGCTTCACCAACAGCTTTTGCAGCAGCTACGTTACCACCATAGGATAAGTTCAAATCTTTATCTAAAGAGCTAGCAGCAACCAAAGTTGTACCTGCTACGTCATCGATAACTTGAGCATAGATGTTGCCTAAAGAACGGAATACGTTCAAACGTGGGCAAGTTGCCGTACCAGAGATGTGACGGCGAATACGAAGATGACGTTTTGCTCGAGCGATGTTTCTACTAGATTTACGAGGCAAGATATTCACTCCTTTCATTCATATAGATGATATTACTATTTACCTTTTGCACCAGCTTTACCAGCTTTACGACGAACAACTTCGCCTTCATAGCGGATACCTTTACCTTTGTAAGGTTCTGGTTTTCTCCATTTACGGATATCAGCTGCTACTGCGCCTACAACTTCTTTGTCTGCACCAGACACAATGATTTTGTTAGGAGCTGGAACGTCAATTGTAATACCAGCTGGAGCTTCCATTTCTACTGGATGAGAGAAGCCAAGTGTAAGAGCTAATTTATTGCCTTGTTTAGCCGCTCTGTAACCAACACCGTTGATTTCAAGAGTTTTTGTGAATCCTTCAGATACGCCTGTTACCATATTAGCAACAAGAGCGCGAGTCAAACCGTGAAGGGAACGATGAGCTTTATCCTCGGAAGGACGAGCTACTGTAATTGTGTTACCTTCTACAGTGATAATCATATCTGGATGCAAATCGCGAGATAATTCACCTTTAGGACCTTTTACGTTCATATGATGGTTATCATATGTAACAGTAACGCCTGCAGGGATCTCGATAGGCATTCTACCGATACGTGACATTATTTCTACCTCCTATTGCTACTATTACCAAACGTATGCGATTACTTCGCCACCAAGACCTTCTTTACGAGCTTGTTTGTCGCTCATAACGCCTTTGGATGTAGAAATAACTGCGATACCCAAACCACCAAGTACACGAGGAAGTTCTTCCTTTTTCGCGTAAACACGTAAACCAGGTTTGGAAATACGTTTAATTCCTGTAATAACTTTTTCGTTATTGGAACCATATTTCAATGTTACTTTTAAAGTATTTTCTTCTTTTTCAACGCTCTTAACGAAACCTTCTTGTAAAAGGATGTCAAGAACTGCTGCTTTCATTCTAGATGCAGGAATGTTTACCGTTTCATGAAGTGCAGCGTTTGCATTACGGATGCGCGTAAGCATATCCGCGATAGGATCGGTCATTACCATAATCTAAAAACCTCCTCTCGTCTAATATTACCAGCTGGCTTTTTTAACACCAGGAATTTGTCCTTTGTACGCCAATTCACGGAACGCAATACGGCTGATACCGAATTTACGCATATAGCCGTGAGGACGACCAGTTAAGTTGCAACGGTTGTGCAAGCGTGTTGGGGATGCATTTGCTGGTAATTTGGACAAGCCTTCATAATCACCTGCTGCTTTTAACGCTTCACGTTTAGCTGCATATTTTTCAACGATTTTAGCGCGTTTCTTTTCGCGTTCAATCATAGATTTTTTAGCCATCTATATGTTCCTCCTATTATTTTTCAAAAGGCATACCGAATTGAGTCAACAATTCACGAGCTTCTTCATCTGTATTAGCACTTGTTACGATAATGATATCCATACCTGTAACACGTTCTACCTGATCATATTCGATTTCAGGGAAGATGAGCTGTTCTTTAAGACCCAAAGCGTAGTTACCACGGCCATCGAATGCAGTAGCGCTGATACCGCGGAAGTCACGTACACGAGGTAATGCCGCATTGATCAATCTATCAAGGAATTCATACATGCGTTCGCCACGAAGAGTAACTTTTGTACCCAACGCCATGCCTTCACGAACTTTAAAGTTCGCAATGGATTTTTTAGCTTTTGTGATTACAGGTTTTTGACCAGCAATGATAGTCAAATCTTTAACTGCTGCTTCCAATGCTTTTGCATTGCCTACTGCATCACCAACGCCGATGTTGATAACGATTTTTTCCAATTTAGGGATTTCCATAACGTTGCCGTATTGGAATTTTTCTTGCAAACTCTTTTTAATTTCAGAGTTGTATTGTTCAAATAAACGAGACATTTATTTAGCTCCTCCTTTCCTGATTATTTAAGTACTGTACCAGATTTAACTGTAGCGCGAACGAATTTACCGTCTTTGCCTTCAACTTTTTTGATACGAGTAGCTGTTTTAGTTTCTGGGTCAACAACCATTACGTTAGAAACATGGATACCAGCTTCTTTAGTAACGATGCCGCCTTGTGGGTTAGCTTGGGAAGGTTTTGTATGACGTTTTACAGTGTTTACGCCTTCAACAAATACGCGTTCTTTTTTAGGTTCAGTTGCGATAACTGTACCTTGCTTACCTTTATCTTTACCGGAGATAACAACAACTGTATCGCCTTTTTTGATTTGTAGTTTAGCCATATGCTGCGTTCCTCCTTCTTATAATACTTCTGGAGCCAAAGAAACAATTTTCATGAAGTCTTTTTCACGAAGTTCTCTAGCTACAGGTCCAAAGATACGAGTACCACGAGGGGTCTTGTCATCTTTAATAACTACTGCTGCGTTTTCATCGAAACGGATATAGGAACCGTCTTGACGGCGGATACCTTTTTTAGAACGAACAATAACAGCTTTGACTACGTCGCCTTTCTTGACAACGCCACCGGGTGATGCATCTTTTACAGAAGCAACGATTACGTCACCGATATTGCCGAATTTGCGATAAGAACCGCCCATGACTTGGATGCACATAATACGTTTTGCACCAGTGTTGTCGGCAACATTCAAAATTGTTTGTTGCTGGATCATCGTCTATTCCTCCTTACATCACTCTTATTTTAGTCTTTCAAGAATTTCAACAACTCTCCAACATTTATCTTTAGAAAGTGGACGAGTTTCTACAATTTTAACTGTATCGCCAACTTGGCACTCATTATTTTCATCATGAGCTTTGAAGCGTTTTGTGCTAACCATTGGCTTGTTATATAATGCGTGAGGTACTTTACGTTCTACAGCAACAACAACAGTTTTATTCATTTTGTCGCTTACAACTTTACCTACGCGGACTTTACGTACGTTTCTTTCTTCTGCCACGATTTTAAGCCTCCTTTTCAACCTTTAACAAATCTGTTATTATGCGTTTTCAGATTTAAGTTCAACTTCACGTTGTACAGTTTTAATACGAGCGATTGTCTTCTTAACTTCACGAATGCGCATAGGATTTTCTAATTGACCTGTTGCAAGCTGAAAACGGAGGTTAAATAACTCTTCCTTAAGACCGGAAACTTTTTGTTCCATTTCGGCAGCGCTCATATTGCGAATGTCATTAACCTTCATTTACGTCACCACCCAATTCTTTACCCTTAACAACAAATTTGCATTTGATTGGAAGTTTATGGCTTGCAAGACGCATAGCTTCACGAGCTGTAGCTTCTGGCACACCGTCCATTTCAAACATTACACGACCTGGTTTAACTACTGCTACCCAGTATTCAGGAGAACCTTTACCGGAACCCATACGAGTACCAGCTGGTTTAGCTGTAATTGGTTTGTCAGGGAAAATTTTAATCCATACTTTACCACCACGTTTGATATAACGAGTCATAGCAATACGGGCAGCTTCGATTTGACGGTTAGTGATCCAAGATGGTTCGCATGCTACCAAGCCGAACTCACCATGAGACACTGTATTACCGCGCATAGCACGACCTTTCATACGGCCGCGGAATTGCTTACGATGTTTTACGCGCTTTGGAATAAGCATTACTTGCCACCTTCTTCCTTCTTAGCAGGTTGTTTTGCTTCTGGCAAAACTTCACCTTTGTAAATCCATACTTTAATGCCGATACAACCATATGTTGTATGAGCTTCAGCAGTGCCGTAGTCGATGTCTGCACGAAGTGTATGCAAAGGAATAGAACCTTCACGGTAGGATTCGCTACGAGCGATTTCAGCGCCGCCAAGACGACCGCTTACCATGATTTTGATACCTTTTGCACCTAAGCGCATTGTACGACCAACAGCTTGTTTCATTGCACGACGGAAACCGATACGGCGTTCCAATTGGCCAGCAATGTTTTCAGCAACTAAAGTTGCATCCATGTCTGCTTGTTTAATTTCTGCGATGTTAACGTCCACTTGTTTGTCAGTGAAACGAGTCATTGCTTTTTTGATATCTTCGATACCAGCACCACCACGACCGATAACCATACCTGGTTTTGCAGTGTGGATAGTCAATTTAATACGTTTATTTGTACGCTCGATTTCAATGCGGGAAATACCAGCAATGAAAAGGGTTTCTTTCAAGAAGTTACGAATTTTTACGTCTTCATGAAGATTAGCAGCGAAATCTTTATCTGCATACCATTTTGCGTCCCAATCTTTTACGATACCGACACGCAAACCGTGTGGATTAACTTTTTGACCCACTCTGTTTCCCTCCTTCTTAAGCTCTTTCTTTAACTACTACTGTTACGTGGCTAGTGCGTTTCAAAATTTTGAAAGCTTGACCACGGGAACGAGGATGAATGCGTTTTAATGTAGGGCCTTGATCAACGAAGATCTCGGATACGTAAAGATTGTCAACATTCATATCGAAATTATGTTCAGCGTTTGCGATTGCAGAACGCATAACTTTTTCTACTACATCAGCGCCAACTTTCGGAGTGAACTTCAAGATGGCAAATGCTTCGCCGATGTTTTTACCGCGCACTAAATCAGCTACGATACGGATTTTACGAGGCGCGATTCGGATATGTCTAGCGATTGCTTTTGCTTCCATGTATTAATTCCTCCTATTTTCTGCCTGTAGATTTTTCGTCCTTACCATGACCTTTATAAGTACGTGTAGGAGCGAACTCACCTAATTTATGACCTACCATATCTTCTGTAATGAATACAGGTACGTGTTTGCGACCATCATGCACAGCAATTGTGTGGCCTACAAAACTTGGGATAATAGTAGAGGCACGGGACCAGGTTTTTACAACTTTCTTTTCGTTAGTTTCGTTTAAAGCTTCAACTTTCTTAAGCAAATGATCTGCTACGAAAGGGCCTTTTTTAATAGATCTGGACACTATTTTATCTCCTTTCCTTTATCCTATTTTGTACGACGTTTAATGATTAAGCTGTTAGAAGCTTTTTTCTTGTCGCGAGTTTTAACACCATGTGCTGGTTTGCCCCAAGGTGTAACAGGATGTTTACGACCAACAGGAGATTTACCTTCACCACCACCATGTGGATGGTCACAAGGGTTCATTACAACACCACGAGTGCCAGGACGAACGCCCATCCAACGATGACGACCAGCTTTACCAATTACTTGGTTGCTGTGGTCAGTGTTACCAACACCACCAACTGTTGCACGGCATTCTTGACGTACGCGACGCATTTCGCCAGATGGTAAACGAAGAATAGCATAGCCATTATCTTTACCCATCAATTGAGCGGATGTACCAGCGGAACGAACGATTTGGCCACCTTTACCGATTTTTAATTCGATATTGTGGATTTGTGTACCGTCAGGGATATTAATCAATGGTAAGCAGTTACCAGGTTTAATATCGGATTCAGGACCGGAGAAAACAACGTCACCAACTTTTAAGCCGTTAGGAGCTAAAATGTAGCGTTTTTCACCATCAGCATAGTTAAGCAAAGCGATACGAGAAGAACGGTTAGGATCATACTCGATTGTTGCTACTTTAGCTGGAATATTATCTTTAGTACGTTTGAAGTCAATAATACGGTATTGACGTTTATGACCGCCACCTTGGTGACGAACTGTCATTTTACCAGTATTGTTACGACCACCTTTTTGAGAAACCTTAGCGAGCAAGGATTTTTCCGGTTTGCTTGCTGTGATTTCGTCGAAGGCGGATACTGTCATAAACCGGCGACCAGCGGAGTACGGTTTAAATGATTTAATTGCCATTAGTGGGCCTCCTTACAACTAGACTCTTAGACACCTTCAAAGAATTCAATGGATTCGCCAGCTTTCAAAGTAACGATAGCTTTTTTGTAATCGCTACGTTTACCTTGTGTACGACCCATGCGTTTAGTTTTGCCTAAAACGCGAATAGTAGCTACTTTTTCTACTTTTACATTGAAGATTTTTTCAACTGCTTGACGGATTTGCACTTTATTTGCAGTTAAAGGCACACGGAAAGTGTATTTGCCTTCTTCCATAAGCATAGTGGATTTTTCGGTAATAACCGGGCGGATTAGTACATCATGTAATTGCATTATCCAAGTACCTCCTCGATTTTTGCGACAGCGCCTTTAGTAATGAAGAGCTTATCGTAATGAAGAAGATCGAAAATGTTCATACCTTCGCAAGCCAAAGCTTTAACACCTTGAATGTTGCGAGCGGAACGTTCAACATTTACATCACCTTCAGTGATGAACAATACTTTTGCATCACCAACGTTGAAGCTATTGATAATGTTCAACACTTCTTTAGTTTTAGGAGCTGCTAATGTGATTTCTTCCAAAACGTATAATTCGCTATTATTCACTTTATCGCTAAGAGCAGATTTAACTGCTAAACGTCTAGCCTTACGAGGCATAGCTTTGTAATAGCTGCGAGGTTGTGGACCAAATGTAGTACCGCCACCGATCCAGATTGGGGAACGGCTGGAGCCTGCACGTGC
Organism: Veillonella sp. S13053-19; assembly: GCF_002959835.1. NCBI lineage: Bacteria > Bacillati > Bacillota > Negativicutes > Veillonellales > Veillonellaceae > Veillonella > Veillonella sp. S13053-19. The sequence goes on from NZ_PPDA01000002.1 coordinate 112,169, forward strand.
ACGGCCAGTACCTTTTTGTTTCCAAGGTTTGCGGCCACCGCCACGAACCATACCTCTAGTTTTTGTTGCATGTGTGCCGAGACGTTCGTTAGACAATTGACGAACTACGGCTTGATGCATTACGGCTTCGTTAACTTCAACGCCGAATACTGCATCGTTTAACTGTATTTCACCGACTTTAACGCCGGATTGATTATATGTTGCTACTGTAGGCATTACATAATCCTCCTTTCGACAAATGATTATTTAACAGGTTTAACCGTGTTGCGAACCATAACCAAGCTGCCTTTAGCGCCTGGGATACCGCCTTTAACCAATAAAAGGTTACGTTCAGCATCAACTTTCACAACAGATAAGCGTTGTACGGTAACTCTGTAACCACCCATTTGTCCAGGGAGTTTTTTACCTTTGTATACCTTACCGCCACCACCGGAGATCATAGGACCGATGGAACCAGGTTCACGGTGAGATTTAGAACCATGAGTTTCAGGACCACGGGAGAAGTTATGGCGTTTAATTGTGCCAGCAAAACCCTTACCTTTACCTGTACCCACTACGTCCACTAATTCACCTTCTGCGAAGATATCAGCTGCCAGAGTTTGGCCTACTGTGTAGTCAGCTGCATTTGCAACGCGAACTTCGCGAAGATATTTCACTGGAGCTACGCCAGCTTTGTCGAACTGACCTTTTACAGGTTTTGTTAAATGTTTTTCTTTAATGGAACCGTAACCAATTTGTACTGCTTCGTAGCCGTCTGTTTCAACAGTCTTAACGCGCACTACAACGCTTGGGGTAGTTTCCACTACTGTTACAGGAACTAATTGGCCTTCAGCTGTGAAGACTTGTGTCATTCCCAATTTTTTACCCAAAATAGCTTTAGACATTATCGCACCTCCTTATAGTTTTATTTCAATAGATACACCAGCTGGTAAATCTAAACGAGTGATAGCATCTACTGTTTTCGAATTTGGTTCAAGAATATCGATTAAGCGTTTATGTGTACGCATTTCGAATTGTTCACGAGAATCTTTGTTTACGTGTACAGAACGAAGAATTGTGAAGATATTCTTTTCTGTTGGCAATGGAATCGGACCAGAAACCATAGCGCCATTTCTTTTTGCAGTGTCTACGATCTTAGCAGCGCTTTGATCGAGAGCTTTGTGGTCGTATGCCTTAAGGCGAATACGGATTTTTTGCTGTTTAGCCATTATTAATAATTCCTCCTGTCGTCCATTTCGTGAATGGGCTGCTCCATAGAAATTCTCCTCCGCAGAGGCAACCTTCTACTTCATAGTTTAAAAACACAACACGAGAGCGGCATTAGCTGCCGCTCTGAGTGCTGCATGTATTGTGCTCAACGCATCACTACGATGAGCATAAAAGGTTAAATTAACCTTCGATTGCTGTTACTACGCCAGCGCCTACTGTGTGGCCACCTTCGCGAATCGCGAAACGAAGACCTTCTTCAATAGCGATTGGTGTAATCAATTCGATGTTCATTGTTACGTTATCGCCAGGCATACACATTTCTACACCTTCAGGAAGGTTTACAACACCTGTTACGTCTGTTGTACGGAAGTAGAATTGTGGACGGTAGTTGGAGAAGAATGGAGTATGACGGCCACCTTCTTCTTTAGTCAATACGTAAACTTCTGCTTTGAATTTTGTGTGTGGTTTGATGGAACCTGGTTTAGCCAATACTTGACCACGTTCGATGTCTTTACGGTCAACACCACGAAGCAATGCACCTACGTTGTCACCTGCTACTGCAGAATCCAACACTTTACGGAACATTTCAAGACCAGTTACTACGTATTGTTCAGCTTTTTCTTTCAAGCCTACTACTTCGATAGTATCGCCAACGTTTACTTGACCACGTTCAACACGGCCAGTTGCTACTGTACCACGACCAGTGATTGTGAAAACGTCCTCTACAGGCATCAAGAAAGGTTTGTCAGTATCACGAACTGGTGTTGGGATGTAGGAGTCTACAGCGTCCATCAAGTCGTCGATTTTAGCTACATATTGAGCGTCGCCTTCCAAAGCTTTCAAAGCGGAACCTACAACGATAGGTACTTCGTCGCCAGGGAATTCGTAGGAGGAAAGAAGTTCTCGAACTTCCATTTCTACTAATTCGATCAATTCTTCGTCGTCAACCATGTCAGCTTTGTTCAAGAATACTACGATTGCAGGAACACCAACTTGGCGAGCCAACAAGATGTGTTCGCGAGTTTGAGGCATAGGGCCGTCAGCTGCGGAACATACCAAGATAGCGCCGTCCATTTGAGCCGCACCAGTGATCATGTTTTTAACATAGTCAGCATGGCCTGGGCAGTCAACGTGTGCATAGTGACGGTTAGCAGTTTCATACTCAACGTGTGCAGTGTTGATTGTGATACCGCGTTCACGTTCTTCTGGAGCTTTATCGATCATGCTGTAATCTTGGAAGTCAGCTTGGCCTTTTTCAGCCAATACTTTTGTGATTGCAGCAGTCAAAGTAGTTTTACCATGGTCAACGTGACCGATTGTACCGATGTTAACATGCGGTTTCGTACGTTCAAATTTTTCTTTAGCCATTTTAAATTATCCTCCGAGGAAAATAGTAATTCTATTAATCTAATGTAAGATTAACCGTTTTTCTTTGCTTGAATTTCTTCAGCAATTTTCTTAGGAACTTCTTCGTAATGATCGAATGTCATGGAGTAGTTACCGCGACCTTGAGTTTTAGAACGAAGGTCTGTTGCGTAACCGAACATTTCGCTCAATGGAACATATGCTTTGATATGTTGGTTGCCATTACGAGCTTCCATGCCGTCCATGCGACCACGACGGGAGTTCAAGTCACCGATAACGTCGCCCATGTATTCTTCAGGAACGTCTACTTCTACGGACATGTATGGTTCAAGCAATGCAGGATCTGCTTTGCGAGCACCTTCTTTAAAGCCCATGGAACCAGCGATTTTGAAGGCCATTTCGTTGGAGTCAACGTCATGGTAGGAGCCGTCAAATACGATAACTTTGATGTCAACCATTGGATAACCAGCGATAACACCAGATTCCATAGCTTCTTTAACACCGTTTTCTACAGGTCCAATGTATTCACGAGGAATTGCACCACCTACGACCTTATTTTCAAATTCGAAGCCAGCGCCTGGTTCTTGTGGAATCAATTCCAACCAGCAGTGACCATATTGACCACGACCACCAGACTGACGTACGAATTTACCTTCAGCTTTAACAGCTTTACGGATAGTTTCGCGATATGCTACTTGAGGTTTACCTACGTTACAATCTACTTTGAACTCACGGTTCATACGGTCAACGATGATATCCAAGTGAAGTTCGCCCATACCGGAGATAATAGTTTGACCTGTTTCTTCATCAGTACGAACTTTGAAAGTAGGATCTTCTTCTGCCAAACGAGCAAGAGCTGTACCCATTTTTTCTTGGTCAGCTTTTGTTTTAGGTTCAACAGCAACGGAGATAACTGGTTCAGGGAATTCCATGGATTCAAGGATTACAGGATTCTTTTCATCACACAATGTGTCGCCTGTAGTAGTATCCTTCAAGCCAACCGCCGCAGCGATGTCACCAGAGTATACGCGTTCGATTTCTTTACGGGAGTTAGCGTGCATTTGAAGAATACGGCCGATACGTTCTTTTTTACCTTTAGTGGAGTTGAAAACGTAGGAACCGGATTCCAATGTACCGGAGTACACACGGAAGAACGCTAATTTACCAACATAAGGGTCAGCCATGATTTTGAATGCCAATGCGGAGAATGGCTCTTCATCGGAAGAAGGACGAGTTGTTTCTTCTTCAGAACCAGGAATTACACCTTTAATAGCTGGGATGTCGATTGGAGCTGGCATGTAATCGATTACAGCGTCCAACAACATTTGTACACCTTTGTTTTTGTAGGAAGAACCACAAAGAACTGGGAACAATTGGTTAGCAATAACTGCTTTACGCAATGCTGCTTTCAATTCTTCTTCAGTGATTTCTTCGCCTTCCAAGTATTTCATCATGATATCGTCATCTGTTTCAGCGATAGCATCGATCATCATTTCGCGACGAGCTTCTGCTACTTCTTGATATTCAGCTGGGATATCAGTGATTTCAAATTCTTTACCGTCATCGGATAAGTAAATTTCAGCTTTCATAGTCATCAAGTCGATGATACCTTTGAAAGTATCTTCAGAACCGATTGGCACTTGAATAGCTACGGAATTTGCACCTAAACGGGATTTCATCATGTCAACTACGTTGAAGAAGTCAGCACCTACAGTATCCATCTTATTTACATAAGCGATACGAGGTACGCCGTAGTTAGAAGCTTGACGCCATACTGTTTCGGATTGAGGTTCAACGCCACCTTTAGCACTGAATACCGCAACAGAACCGTCAAGTACACGTAGAGAACGTTCTACTTCTACAGTAAAGTCAACGTGACCAGGAGTATCGATGATGTTGATACGATGTTCTTTCCATTGACAAGTTGTCGCAGCAGAAGTGATTGTGATACCACGTTCTTGTTCTTGCTCCATCCAGTCCATCGTAGCAGCGCCTTCATGTACTTCGCCGTTCTTATGAACGATACCTGTATAGTAGAGGATACGTTCTGTAGTTGTTGTCTTACCAGCATCGATGTGGGCCATGATACCGATATTACGAGTTTTTGCTAAGGAAAACTCTCTTGCCACAGTTGTCACCTCTTATTACCAACGATAATGAGCAAATGCTTTATTAGCTTCTGCCATTTTATGAGTATCTTCTTTTTTCTTGATTGCAGCGCCTGCATTGTTGAAAGCGTCCATCAATTCGCCTGCTAAGCGTTCTTTCATAGTGCGTTCACCACGAAGACGAGCGTAGTTTACAACCCAACGAATACCGAGGGTTTGACGGCGATCAGCACGAACTTCAACTGGAACTTGGTAGTTCGCACCACCGATACGGCGAGCACGTACTTCAAGTACAGGCATAACATTTTTCAATGCTTGATCAAAAACTTCCATTGGGTCTTGACCCATTTTGGAACGAATAATTTCGAATGCATCATATACGATAGTTTCAGCAATGCCTTTTTTGCCATCGTACATAACTTTGTTAATGAAACGTGTTACTAATTTGCTGTTGTACACCGGATCTGGAAGTACATCACGTTTCGGAACAGGGCCTTTTCTTGGCATGTTCAATTCCTCCTTTATACTGATGTGTGTTAGTTTCGTTTAATGGCTAAAATTATTTTTTAGCTTTTTTCGCGCCGTATTTGGAACGACTTTGCATACGATTTTGTACGCCAGCTGTATCCAATGCACCACGAACGATGTGATAACGCACACCTGGAAGGTCTTTTACACGACCGCCTCTGATAAGTACAACACTGTGTTCTTGTAAATTGTGACCAATGCCTGGGATGTAAGCAGTTACTTCAATAGCGTTTGTCAAACGTACACGGGCAACTTTACGAAGCGCGGAGTTTGGTTTCTTTGGAGTAGCTGTGTACACACGAGTACATACACCACGTTTTTGTGGAGATTCTTGAAGCGCTGGAGCTGTAGATTTTTTAGTCAAGCTCATGCGACCTTTGCGTACTAGCTGATTAATTGTTGGCATTTGGGCACCTCCTTTCCAAATTTGAGATTTATAATTGATCCGTCATAACAAAGTGTTACATCGGATATTACCGAAATTAACGAAGGATACCTACCGCTGTGGCCCGCACCTTAATGCGACACGCACGACCGAGGTCATCCATAGTGTGCTTATCATTCACAGGTATGCCCTGTGCTTCACAAGCAGTTCGTATAGGTTCAACTACACTTTCATCACTATCATGTCCAACGAACACATAGTTTACAGTTCCTTTAGCAATGTTTTTCAACGTTTGCTTGGCACCGATTGTTTTGTTCATCGACTTCAGATGGGCAATGTCCATAGTAAAATTCTCCTTACGAAACTATGCTACTTAGGCATACTAGCCCCTGAGCACTATGTAAGTATATCAATTACACTAGCCATTGTCAAACGTTTTTCAAGGGTTAACACCGCTATACAACTGCATTTTATATGTACACGTTTCCGTGTGTTTCATAATGTCGAATCATATAAATCTATTTCTAATTTTTATACAATATTCCGTGATTTTAACTCATTTTTATACATAATATTAATATTATGTCTATTAATCACATTTCATGTATGCATAATTGATATAACACAAGTATAAGTAACCGAATTTTATATGTATTTTATTTAAAGTGCAACTATTATAAGTGAATTGTAATTATATATAAAAAGAGCGCGCCCTAAGGCACGCTCTTTTAATACCCCTATAGATTATTCTTCTACAGCTGGTTCTTCAGTAATATCAATAATTTCAGGTGTGTTTTTCACAACCTCAATTTTGCGGTAACGGCTCATGCCAGTACCTGCAGGAATCAATTTACCGATAATTACATTTTCTTTTAAGCCCAATAATGGATCGATTTTACCTTTGATTGCAGCGTCGGTAAGAACACGTGTTGTTTCTTGGAAGGACGCAGCAGACAAGAAGGAATCCGTTGCCAAAGCGGCTTTTGTAATACCCAATAACGTGCGTTTGCCTGTAGCAGTTTCACGACCATTAAGAGTAAGACGACGGTTTTCTTCGTCAAAGGTATTAACGTCGACCATATCCCCTGGAAGCATATCTGCATCGCCAGCTGTTTCAATTTTAACTTTATGAAGCATTTGACGAACGATAACTTCGATATGTTTATCGTTAATTTCTACACCTTGAGATTTATATACTTTTTGTACTTCGTATACGAGGTAACGTTGAGTAGCTTCAGTACCCATTACGCGCATAATATCGTGAGGGTTGATAGAACCTTCAGTCAAACGAGCACCCAAGGATACAACATCACCGTCTTTAACGATAATGCGGAAACCATAAGGGATGAGGTAATCAAGTTCAATACCGTCTTCACCAGTAATAAAGATTGTATTTGTACCTTTTTTACCTTCGTTAGGTACAACGCGAACTGTACCTTCGTTTTCTGCGATGATCGCATTACGTTTTGGTTTACGCGCTTCGAACAATTCTTCGACACGTGGCAAACCTTGCGTAATATCGTCACCTGCGACACCACCAGTATGGAATGTACGCATTGTTAACTGTGTACCAGGTTCACCGATGGATTGGGCTGCAATAATACCTACTGCTTCACCAACTTGAACTTGGTTACCAGTACCTAAATCGCGACCATAACACTTGCGACATACACCATACGGGCTGCGGCAAGTCAATACGGAACGGATTTTAACTGTTTCATAGTGTTTTACAACTTCATCAGCCAATGGTTCTGTGATTTCACCGTTAAGAGGAACGATAACTTCACCAGTTTCCTTATTAACTAATTCTTCAGCTGCAATACGACCTACGATACGATCTTTTAACGGCTCAATAACACCAGTACCTTCAACAATTGCTTCCACTTCGATACCGTGGATTTCATTGTTGCGTACTTGTACTTCTTTTACATCGGAGTTAAGAATCGCTTCGATGCCTTCTTCAGTGAGGCGTGTATCAGCAGGGAAGATTTCTACGCCTTCGCTATCAACGATGGCATGTACAGTATCCTTGTTCAACATATTTTGAACCATAGTTTCTTTTAATGTTGCACGGATGCGTTCATCGCTTTCACCAAGAATAATTTTTTGAACCAAATTAGTATGGTTGATATCACTATCAGAACCTAGATGCGCACCACGCAATGCAACAGATGTTACACCGGATTCTGCAATATCTGCCAAGCATTGTTCGTCTAAGATAGTTTCAGCAGGAACAACAAGTTCGCCTGTTTCTACGTTCACTACATCTTTATCTAGAACACGACCAATGAGTTTGTCTTTCAACAATTCCAAAGCTTGACGCGGAGATGTAGCCAAACGAGCACGTTCACGAACGAGATCGATACCTACAACATCACAATCGTCCTCACGAACGATAACATCTTGAGATACGTCAACAAGACGACGAGTCAAGTAACCGGAGTCAGCTGTACGAAGAGCTGTATCGGCCAAACCTTTACGAGCACCGTGAGAGGAAGTAAAGTAATCCAATACAGTCAAGCCTTCTTTAAAGTTTGCTTTGATTGGTAAGTCGATGATACGACCAGATGGATCGGCCATCAAACCACGCATACCAGCAAGCTGACGGATCTGTTGTTTGTTACCACGGGCACCAGAGATAGCCATCATGTAAACAGGGTTGAAGCCATCTTTGTCGCGCGCCATATTATCCATCATGGCATCAGTAACATCATCTGTTGCTTTTGTCCATAATTGGATTGTTTTGCGGTAACGTTCTTCTTCTGTAATAAGACCACGACGGTACATACGAGATACTTTTTCTACCTCTTGTTCCGCTGTGTCTAATAAGCCAGTTTTAACTTCTGGTACTTTAATATCAGCAATAGCTACGGTCATACCTGCGCGACGAGCGAAGGAGTAACCTAAGGATTTAATACGGTCCAAAAGTTCTGCAGTTTTTTCATTGCCAAACAATTGGAAGCATTGGTCAACCAATTTACCAACTGTTTTCTTATCCATAACCTTACCTAATGTGTAAGTGCCATCTTCGTTTTGTGCATATTGCCATAATTCAGGGAACAATGCATTGTTAAAGATCAAGCGACCTGCAGTCGTTTCAACGCGACCGTAGCCAGGCATACGGATATAGAGAACATCTTGCAAGCCGATGACACCTGCTTCATAAGCAAGCATTACTTCATCATAAGTAGCAAATGTTTTAGCATTATCTTTAGTATTTTCACGTACTACTGTTAAGTAGTATGTACCCAAGATCATATCCTGAGATGGTACCGCTACTGGTTTACCATCTTTAGTGGACAAGATATTGTGGCTAGAAAGCATCAATGTACGAGCTTCTGCTTGTGCTTCTACGGACAATGGTAAGTGACACGCCATTTGGTCACCGTCAAAGTCGGCGTTGAAGGCTGTACATACTAATGGATGCAATTTGATAGCACGGCCTTCCCAAAGAATTGGTTCGAAGGCTTGGATACCAAGTCTATGCAATGTAGGGGCACGGTTCAAGAGAACTGGATGTTCTTTGATTACCTCTTCCAAGGATTCCCATACGCCAGGGCCAATTCTTTCAACTTGGCGTTTAGCAGCCTTGATGTTGGATGCTTGACCGCGTTCTACCAAACGTTTCATAACGAATGGTTTGAACAATTCCAATGCCATTTCTTTTGGCAAACCACATTGGTGCATTTTAAGTTCAGGACCTACTACGATTACGGAACGACCGGAGTAGTCAACACGTTTACCGAGCAAGTTTTGACGGAAACGACCTTGTTTACCTTTAAGCATATCGGACAAGGATTTTAACGGACGGTTACCAGGACCTGTTACAGGACGACCGCGACGACCATTATCGATCAATGCGTCAACAGCTTCTTGAAGCATACGTTTTTCGTTGCGCACGATAATATCAGGAGCACCTAAGTCTAACAAACGTTTCAAACGATTGTTACGGTTGATAACACGACGGTATAAATCATTGAGGTCAGATGTAGCAAAACGACCACCATCTAATTGAACCATTGGGCGCAATTCAGGCGGGATTACAGGTACGATGTCCATAATCATCCACTCAGGGCGGTTGCCAGATTGACGGAATGCTTCTACTACTTCTAAGCGACGAACTGCACGAATTTTACGTTGACCACTAGCAGTGTTCAATTCTTCACGCAATTCAGCATTCAATGCTTCAAGATCAAGTTCTGCTAAGAGAGCTTTTACAGCCTCAGCACCCATGTCGATACATACGAAGAGAACCTCTTCTGCAGCACCTAATTCATAGCGCTCTTCACGAGTTAATTCTTCGTATTCTTTATCTGCTTCTGGGATTGTTGCATCATCGCGAAGAGCTGCATTGTAGCGCTCTTTGCGTTGTGCTTCACGAACAATAGCTAAACGTTCATTGCGTTGAGCTACGGTTTCGATTACGACGGATTTACCACCGATAGTGTAACCGTCTTCGTTAAATTGAGCTTCATATTCGCGGTATTCTTGCTCGGACAATAATTGACGTTTTGTCAACGGAGTACCAGCCGGATCTACTACGATGTAGGAAGCAAAGTATAATACGCGTTCCAAGGAACGTGGGGATACGTCAAGGATAAGGCCCATACGGGATGGGATACCTTTGAAGTACCAAATGTGAGATACAGGAGTGGCCAATTCAATATGACCCATACGTTCACGACGTACTTTCGCACGTGTAACCTCTACACCACATTTGTCGCAGACTACGCCTTTATGGCGAATGCGTTTATATTTGCCGCAGTGACATTCCCAGTCTTTTGTTGGTCCAAAAATGCGCTCGCAGAATAGACCATCACGTTCTGGCTTCAACGTACGGTAGTTAATAGTTTCAGGTTTCTTAACTTCCCCATGAGACCAAGCTAAGATCTGCTCTGGAGAGGCTAAACCGATTCGCATGGAATCGAATTCATTTACGTCTAGCACTACTATCGCTCCCTTCCTTATAGATAGTTTTAGTCTTCATCGTTAGAGGAGTCGCCCATTGGGAACGCCAATTGGCTAAGGATATCATCTTCACCGCCGTTGTCAGCTGGTGCTTCTTCCTCTACTTCTGGTTCTACTACAGTTACTTCGTCAGTTTCTACTGCACTGCCTTCCATAACTTCTTCAATACCAGTTTCTACCACTTCATCTTCGTCATCAAGTTCTTTCATAACAACTTCTTCTTGATCTTCATTCAAGATTTTTACATCAAGACCAATACTTTGAAGTTCTTTGAGCAATACCTTGAAGGACTCAGGTACACCTGGTTCAGGGATGTTTTCGCCTTTAACGATTTTTTCGTATGCTTTCACACGACCAACAACGTCGTCAGACTTAACAGTTAATAGCTCTTGAAGTGTATAAGCTGCGCCATAGGCTTCGAGAGCCCAAACTTCCATTTCCCCGAAACGTTGACCACCGAACTGAGCTTTACCGCCCAATGGTTGTTGTGTAACAAGGGAGTACGGACCTGTGGAACGAGCATGGATTTTGTCGTCAACCAAGTGATGGAGTTTAAGCATGTAAACGTAACCAACAGTTACGTGGTTATCCATAGGTTCACCAGTACGACCATCGTACAATACTGTTTTACCATTTTCAGGACGACCAGCAATTTCTAATGTTTCGAATACGTCTTTTTCGTGTGCACCGTCAAATACAGGTGTAGCGATATGAATACCTGCTACATCTGGTGTTGGCATGCCATATTTTTCGAAGTCATAGCCAAGACCTTCCAACTCTTTGCGGATTTCAATGCGTTTTTCTTCAGCAGAGTGAATATTGTTAAGAGTAGTCTTAACTTTATTGATTGCTTCTAATTCCTCTACAAGTACAGGATCCATTTCTGGAGCATCCTCTTCAGAGTCAAAGAATTCTACATGAAGTGCATTGTATTTTGCTTCAATAGCTTTAAGTTCTTGGTAACGAGCTTCGCCGCCCATAGCATCCAATTTCTTTTGTGCTGCTTTTTCTACATGTTTAAGAATTTCAGTTTTCAAAGTAATGATTTGTTCATTCTCTTCGAAATGGCTTACTGTTACATCTTCTGCAATTTTTGCTTCCAATGCTTCGATTTGAGCATAAAGATCGCGGATTGCATCAATTTGTTCCCAGTAAGATGCATCAGTGCGAGCTTCTTTCAACACATTTTTAATGTGAAGGTCTGTAGCTTTAATTTTCATACCTAAGCCTTGAACAGCCCAACCCAAGTGAGTTTCAAGAACCTGACCGATATTCATACGAGAAGGTACGCCCAATGGGTTCAATACGATTTGTACTGGAGTACCATCTGGAAGGAATGGCATATCTTCTTTTCTCATAACGCGAGAAACGACACCTTTGTTACCATGACGGCCCGCCATTTTATCGCCTTCGTGAATCTTACGTTTTTGAGCGATGTATACGCGAACAAGTTTATTTACACCTGGTTGTAGTTCGTCGCCGTTTTCACGAGTGAAGACTTTAACGTCTACTACTTTACCAGATTCGCCATGAGGTACGCGCAAGGATGTGTCGCGAACTTCACGTTCTTTGTCGCCAAAGATAGCGCGCAATAAACGTTCTTCTGGAGTAAGTTCAGTTTCGCCTTTTGGTGTAGCTTTACCTACTAGGATATCGCCAGGATGTACTTCTGCACCAATGCAGATAATACCTTCTTCATCTAAGTTTTTAAGTGTGTCGTCACCAGTATTAGGCAATTCACGAGTAATTTCTTCAGCACCTAATTTAGTGTCGCGCGCATCACATTCGTACTCTTCAATATGAATGGATGTGTAAATATCTTCTTTGCAAAGTTCTTCACTAAGCAAGATAGCATCCTCGTAGTTATAACCTTCCCAAGGCATGAACGCTACAAGAACGTTATAACCTAACGCCAATTCACCGCCATCAGTAGCAGGACCGTCAGCCAATACTTGGCCTTTTACAACATGGTCGCCACGATTAACGATTGGTTTTTGGTTAAAGCATGTGGATTGGTTAGAACGAAGGAATTTATTTAAGCGGTATGTATCAACACGACCATCGCTATCGCGAAGTACGTGGATTTCATTACCCCAGCAACGTACAACTTTACCAGCTTCACGTGCAAGTACGCAAACGCCGGAGTCAGTCGCTGCTGTATATTCCATACCTGTACCAACAAGTGGAGCTTGTGCACGCAAGAGTGGTACCGCCTGACGTTGCATGTTCGCACCCATCAAGGCACGGTTAGCATCGTCATTTTCAAGGAATGGAATCATAGCTGTACCAATGGATACAACTTCTTTTGGACTTACGTCCATATAGTCAACCTTATCAGGTGTAACTTCTAATACGTCATGACCACGACGACAAGCTACATGTTCAGTTGTGAAGTAACCTTCCTCATCAAGTGGAGAGTTCGCTTGGGCAATTGTCATGCCTTCTTCTTCATCTGCTGTCATGTATACTACGCTGTCAGATACGCGTACTTTAACTACTTTATCAGCATCAGCACCTTTGCCATATACTTTTTCTACTTTACGGTAAGGAGCTTCGATGAAACCGAACTCGTTTACTTTCGCGTAGTTAGACAAGGAGTTGATCAAACCGATGTTTGGACCCTCTGGAGTCTCGATTGGACACATACGGCCATAGTGAGAATGATGCACGTCACGAACTTCGAAGCCTGCACGCTCACGAGATAAACCGCCAGGACCAAGGGCAGATAAACGACGTTTGTGAGTTAATTCTGCTAATGGGTTTGTTTGGTCCATGAACTGGGACAACTGGGAGGAACCAAAGAATTCTTTGATTGCAGCCACTACAGGACGAATGTTAATCAAAGCTTGAGGCGTAATAGATTCGATTTCTTGAATTGTCATACGTTCACGAACAACACGTTCCATACGAGTCAAACCAATACGGAATTGGTTTTGCAACAATTCACCTACGCAACGAAGACGACGGTTACCCAAGTGGTCAATATCATCTGTGTGACCTGCACCATCCATAAGGTTGAGCAAGTAAGAGATGTTAGCGATCATATCTTCCCGTGTTACTGTGCGGTGATCGAATGGCAAGTTGCAGTTGTTACAAATTACTTTAGACTCTACACCATCGTTATTTACGATGTAGAATTCAGCAAAACCTTCGCCATCAAATACATGGCTATTTGCTACGATATCAAGTTGTTCTTCCCCAACTTGTACGCCTGCATCAAGGATTACTTCGCCAGTTTCAGGATCTACGATAGGTTGAGCCAATGTGTGACCTAACATACGTTGACGCCAGCCAAGTTTTTTGTTCAATTTATAACGACCAACGCGCGCCAAGTCATAACGGCGTGCATCGAAGAACAAGTTATCGAACAAGTTACGAGCAGACTCTACTGTTGGAGGCTCGCCTGGACGCAATTTTTTATAGATCTCAACTAATGCTTCATCAGCGGATTGAGTTGTATCTTTTTCTAATGTACGAACGATGCGCTCATCATAAATTGGCAAACCATCTTCATCAGTTTTACCGTTCCAGAAGAGGTCAAGGATGCTTTCATTAGTATCCCAACCTAATGCACGTACCAATACTGTAGCTGGTAACTTACGGTTACGGTCAATACGAACCGCTACGATTTCGCTCGCATCTGTTTCAAGCTCGATCCATGCGCCACGGTTAGGAATCACTGTGGAATCGTATAAACGGTTACCCATTGTATCGATTTCTTTATTATAGTAAACACCTGGAGAACGTACCAATTGAGATACGATAACACGTTCTGCACCATTGATGATGAAAGTGCCTGTATCAGTCATCAATGGGAAGTCGCCCATGAATACTTCTTGTTCTTTAATGTCCATGTTTTCTGGATCATTATTTACCAAGCGAATGTTTACACGAAGTGGTGCTGCGTATGTAGCATCACGGTTTTTACATTCATTAATATCATACTTAGGCTCACCTAAGCTAAAACCTTCAAAAGAAAGTACTAAATTACCTGAATTGTCTTTAATCGGAGAAATATCGTTGAAAATATTTTGTAAACCACTCTCCAAGAACCATTCATACGATTTACGTTGAATGTCCAATAAATGCGGCATTTTAATAACTTCGTTAATTTTTGCATATGTATAACGAGTTCGTTTGCCTACCTGTTCAGGTTTGAACATATTTGCTTTCACCCCTATCAAACACACTGGTCTACCATTTTCTATAACGGCATGGAAAAGACATCTTTCAGGTCTCAGTTTTCCTGCTCAGGCAACGTCAAATAAAGCAAGGTCCATTTCATTTTTTAAAATAACCTTGCTTCCCATTAACCAAGCACAACCTTGGAAGAAAACCTCATCACTATTAAAGTTATAGTTTTTACATCCAAAAGCAGAAAACGCTACTTTTGCAATATATAATTTTATCAGTAATAAAAAAGACTGTCAACCAAAAGGGTTGACAGTCTTTCATTTTCATGCTTTGTTCATCTATTAACAAAGGGTAATGTATTAGTTACCTTTTTGTTTTAACAATTTCGCACCAGCAATACCAGGGCGAGTCATTTCTTTAGGGGAAAGAATATGATTGATTTCATCTTCAGTCAATAAACCTTGATCTAAGATGATATCGCGGATAGCACGACCTGTTTCATATGCTTCTTTAGCCAATGCAGATGCAGTTTCGTAACCAAGGTGTGGTAACAATGCTGTTACGATACCTACGGAACGGTTCAACCAGTATTCGCATTGTTCGCGGTCTACTTCAAGATCTACGAGCAATTTATCAACGAATGTATTTACACCGTTTTTGAGGTAGCAAAGGTTATTGAACAAGTTATACGCTAATACAGGTTCCATTACGTTCAATTCAAATTGACCATTTTCTACAGCCAATGTAATAGTAGTATCATTACCGATAACTTGGTAACATACTTGGTTCAATACTTCGGCGATAACAGGGTTAACTTTACCAGGCATGATGGAAGAACCAGGTTGGCGTGCAGGTAATTTTAATTCCCCAATACCACAACGAGGGCCAGATGCCATCAAGCGGAAGTCATTTGCCATTTTAATCAATACAAGTGCAGTTACTTTCAAACCACTGGAGATATCTGCAAATACGTCTGTATTGTTTGTAGCGTCGATCAAGTTTTCCGCAGTGTAGAATGGTTCACCTACTACTTCGCTAAGTTCATAAGCTACATCATGAATGTAGTTAGGTTCAGCATTAAGACCTGTACCAACTGCAGTGGCACCCATGTTGATTACATGTGCACCTTCAACGGCAGATTTAATACGTTTAATACCACGGCGAATACCAGATGCATAAGCACCCATTTCTTGGCCCAATGTAATTGGCACCGCGTCTTGTAAATGAGTACGACCCATTTTCAAGATTTCGCTGTATTCTTCAGCCTTTTTCTCGAGCTCATCAACGAGGCGTTGCAATGCGTCAAGTAAAGGTTTGGATTTAATAATAGCACATACTTTAATTGCTGTAGGGAACGCATCGTTTGTGGATTGCGCCATGTTACAGTGGTTGTTAGGGCTTACGATATCGTAGCTACCTTTTGGATGACCTAAAATTTCACAAGCGCGGTTAGCCAATACTTCGTTCATGTTCATGTTTACAGAAGTACCTGCACCACCTTGAATTGGGTCAACTGGGAATTGATCGGCAAATTGACCTTCAATTACTTCGTCCGCAGCTTGAACAATTGCTTTACCAATAGATACATTGAGACGACCAGTTTTCATATTAGCCAAAGCAGATGCTTTTTTAACCATCGCCAAAGCTTTAATAAAGTCTTGGTCTAAATGTTTTCCTGTAATATGGAAGTTTTCTAAGGCACGAATAGTTTGTACGCCATAATATAGCTCATCAGCTACTTCTAACTCACCTAGGAAATCATGTTCTTTTCTCATATTAGATCCTCTTTCCACTATTTCATATATTTAATGACATTTTGATGAAATAATTTTATCTTATGCGCTCATTATAGCATGTATCTTGTATACATAAAAGTCATTTCATGTATCCTGAACAAACAATATTCTATACAATATTTATTTCGGTAATTAAATATACTATATCAAGACAGGTTTTGAATATAACTATCCCTATAGTACAATAGTATAAACTATGTAAGTAAGGAGTATTGACTATGAATTATCACGCTCTGCGTATAGGCGCTTTATTTTTATTGACTGTCCTGAGTTATGGTTTCTACAACGCCTATTTGCCTATCACCGATCCAGTCGAATCAAACTATGTACTCTCTGCCATTACCATGCTAAAACACAACTCCTGGATATCGCCTATGATATATGACCAAGTGTGGTATGACAAACCACCTCTCACCTATTGGGCCCTTATGATAACATACAAACTATTCGGCATATCTGACTTTACATCGCGGATACCGAATACACTCGTGGCGGGAGCTAGTGTGGCCTTTATGTATCACATGGTCTACCGCATGTCTAAGAATGTCTCTATCAGTGTACTTTGTGCAATTCTATTAATGAGTACACTACAGTTTTGGTATATATCACATGCCGTTATAACCGATGGCTTCCTATTCCTTTTCACCTTAGCCATATTTGGATATAGCTATTTAGCTTTTCACAATAATGACAAGGCATCAATAATAAAAGCTTACATTGCTGCTGCCTTAGCCGTAATCACAAAAGGGCCTGTAGGAATTCTCTTACCAGGACTCATATTAGTCATTTACGTATGCGCACGCTATGTAGTACATAGGAACGATGAAAACTACGAGCTTTCAAAAGATGTTAAGCTACTATTTAATCCTTTAGGTCTATTGGCCTTTATATGTATAGCTGGTCCTTGGTATATTGCTATGTATTCAATACATGGTGAACAATTTATTTCTGGATTCTTGGGCCTACACAATGTAGATCGAGCCCTCGTGTCTGAACATCCTAAATTTAATGTATGGTATTATTATCTCTTGATTGTACCGCTTTCACTATTACCTTGGACACCGGTAATATGTTATCAATTAAAAAGCATCAACTGGAAAGACGATTTTGATTTATTCGGTATTATATGGTTTGTAGTTATAGTTCTATTCTACTCATTAGTAGCTACGAAATATATAACCTATACGCTACCTGCTATTATTCCATGTATACTATGGGCAGCAGTTAAAATAGGTGAGTTAATTACGGATAAAGAGACTGGTGAATTCACCACATCACTGAAAAGATTTAATTATTGGGTTACTTTGCCATTAGGTATTTATTATATAATTTTCACGTTTGCTACAGCCTTTGATAAAACCCTTGATAGCATACCATTAGTAGTAGGCTCCTTTATCATAGTATGTACAATTTATATTGGCGGTCAATACATAACATCGTCTTTCAGACTTGCCATATATGCTATTGTTCCATTACTTACGTTATACTCTGCTATTACTATTACAGTACCACCAGTATTATTGAGTCAATCTGGATTACAATTCAAAACCTTCATTGAGGATACATCAAAACCAATATATGTATATGGTAGTTACTATACTTCTATCGTATATTATATGGACACAACACCTACTCAAGTTTTTGTGGATACAACTGATAATCCTAGATGGACTGAAGGTAAAGCATTAATGCCTACCATAACAAAAGAAACTTTTTTACAACAAAGAAGTCAGAATCATGGTGCTTATGTAATAGTGCTAAATAAATATGATAAAGACTTTACAAATACCTTCCCATACCCAAAAGCAAAGTTAGTGAACAAAACAAAAAATGCATTAATTTATAAGCTTCAATAACAAACAAAAGCTTCAATAGCAAACAAAAAAGGCGTACCCAAGGGTACGCCTTTTAATATGGCTAGAATTATTTCAATTCTACAGTTGCGCCAGCTTCTTCCAATTGAGCTTTCAAAGCTTCAGCTGCTTCAGTAGCTACGCCTTCTTTTACAGGTGCAGGAGCGCCGTCAACGATAGCTTTAGCTTCTTTCAAGCCAAGACCAGTTGCTTCACGAACAACTTTGATTACGTTGATTTTGGATGCGCCAGCATCTTTCAAGATTACGTCGAAGGAATCTTTAGCTGCGCCAGCACCAGCGTCGCCAGCTGCTGCTACAGCTACAGGAGCTGCTGCAGTTACGCCAAATTCTTCTTCAATTGCTTTTACAAGATCATTAAGTTCAAGAATAGTTGCTTCTTTTAATTCAGCAACGATGTTTTCAATGTTCAATGCCATTTTAAGTATCCTCCATAAATTAGTTTATAGTGCCAGCCTCATGCGGCCGACGAATAATTCTTTGTAATTATTATTCTGCAGGTTTTGCTTCTGCAACAGCTTTGACAGCGTATGCAACGTTGCGAACAGGAGCTTGCAATACGGAAAGCAACATGGAAAGCATACCTTCGCGGTTTGGAAGATTTGCAATTGCTTTGATGCCAGCAGCGTCCATAACTTCGCCTTCAACGATACCAGCTTTAACTGTAACAACTTCTTTATCAGTTGTTTTGATGAATTGTTCGATTACACGAGCAGGTGCAACAGCATCCTCTTTAGAAGTAGCCAATGCAGTTGGACCTTCTAAGTGCTCAGAGAAACCTTCAAGATTCAATTCGTTTGCAGCGATACGAGTCAAAGTATTTTTGATTACTTTGTATTCAACACCTTCAGCCAACATTTTGCGACGAAGTTCAGTTGCTTGAGCAACTGTCAAACCAGAGTAACCAATCAATACAGCACCTTTTGCTTCAGAAAGAGTTTCTTTCATTTGAGCAACAATTGCTTTTTTTGATTCAGTGACAGCCATTAGATTACCTCCTTATAGATTTTTTGGTGCTCTATGTACTATCTTAGCGTAAAAAACGACCCCATCGCACGCGATGAGGTCGAACTAGTACTAGGTTGTTCTAGTGTCAGCCTCAGCGGGCGGATTTTCATCCATTATACATACCAGCCGTCTACAGCTAAGAGACATATTTAATTATTGCTCTTTTGTAACGTTGCTCAATTTGAACACGTTCAAAGGCACACCAGGGCCCATTGTAGCGGACAAGGTTACAGATTTAATGTATTGACCTTTAGCTGCTACAGGTTTAGCCTTGATAATAGTATCAACGATTGTACGGTAGTTGTCAAGTAATTTTTCATCATCGAAAGACGCTTTACCGATGGAGCAAGAGATAATACCTGCTTTATCAGTACGGTATTCGATTTTACCAGCTTTGATTTCATTTACTGCACGAGCAACGTCTGGAGTTACTGTACCAACTTTAGGGTTTGGCATCAAGCCTTTAGGACCCAAGATTTTACCAAGACGGCCAACTTGACCCATCATGTCTGGTGTAGCAACTACTACGTCGAAGTCGCTCCAACCACCTTGGATTTTAGCTACTAACTCTTCAGAACCTACGAAATCTGCACCAGCTTCTTCAGCTGCTTTAATGTTGTCGCCTTTTGCGAATACAAGAACGCGTTTAGTTTTGCCAGTACCATGAGGCAATACTACTGCACCACGAACTTGTTGATCAGCGTATTTAGGGTCGACATTCAAGTTGAAAGCGATTTCAACTGTTTCATCGAAATTTGCAGTTGCAGTTTTCTTTACCAACTCAATTGCTTCTACTGGTTCGTAGAACTTACCAGCTTCAATAAGTTTTACTGCCTCAGCGTATTTCTTACCTACTTTTGCCATTATAATATCCTCCTTATGTGGTCAAACGGGAATTCCCTCCCACCGATTTGCGCCTTATGCGCAAGTCGTACGCTTATTAGTCAACGATTTCAATGCCCATGCTGCGAGCAGTACCTTCTACCATGCGCATACCTTGTTCTACGGTATTAGCATTCAAGTCAGGCATTTTCAATTCAGCAATTTCACGAACTTTATCGCGACCTACTTTTGCTACTTTATCACGGTTAGGTACACCAGAACCTTTTGGAATACCTGCAGCTTTTTTCAATAATACTGCAGCTGGTGGAGTCTTAGTGATGAAGTCGAAGCTACGATCTTCATATACGTTAATAACTACTGGGATAATTAAGCCAGCTTGTTTAGCAGTACGTTCGTTGAATTCTTTTGTGAAAGCAACGATGTTAACACCTGCTTGACCTAGTGCAGGACCAACTGGTGGTGCTGGAGTAGCTTTAGCGGCTTCAATTTGTAGTTTTACTTGTTTAACTAATTTCTTAGCCATGGGTAATTAAACCTCCTATGCTTATACTGTGGTGGTAACGGATATACATCCTCCCACTGGCAACCAAAATCGATTGCTCTTTTTAGAGTTATATTTATATATTAAAGAGCTTTCTCAATTTGAGAGAACTCTACCTCTACCTCGGTATCTCGGTTGAACATTTCCACGTTAAGTTTTAATGTTCCTTTTTCAGGGTTAAGTTCGGTAATAACACCTAGTTTATCTTCAAAGGCCCCGGACGTAATGCGCACCGTTTCACCAACTTCGACGTCGACGTTGATGGTTGGTTTCTTATCCAAGCCCTGAGACTTAAGTATATGTTCTACTTCGGAATCAGAAAGTGGAACTGGTTTAGTGGCAGAACCAACGAAACCTGTTACACCTGGCGTGTTGCGCACAACATACCAAGAGCGGTCGTTAACTTCCATTTCAACCAATACGTACCCAGGAAATATCTTACGTTTTACTACTTTTTTAACCCCATCTTTTTCATCTATTTCGTCCTCAAGAGGTACCAAAATACGGCTAATCACATCTTGTAGGCCCATAGATTGAACTTTAAGTTCAAGAGTGGTTTTAACTTTATTTTCGTAGCCTGAATAGGTATGAATTACATACCACTTCTTATCTGCTTCCATGTAATGGCCCCCTTATCCAACAAAGTGCAACAACGTATTAAAAAGTTGGGCGAAGAGTCCATCAAGCACAGCAATAACCAAAGCGATGAATACAGTCACTAAGAATACTACTATTGTGTAATTGATAAGCTCTTTTCTTGTTGGCCAGACTACTTTTTTTAGTTCAGCTTTCACACCGCGGAAGAATTTTCCAAATCCACCACGCTGCTGCACTGCTGAGTTAGACTTTGCCATTTTTTCACATCCTCAAATCAACAGGTAATGAATGATAAGAATTATTTTGTTTCACGGTGTAATGTATGTTTACCGCAGAATTTGCAATATTTCATCATTTCAATACGATCAGGATTATTCTTTTTGTTCTTGTTCGTTTGATAGTTGCGTTGTTTGCAATCTGTGCAAGCTAAAGTAATGGCATTACGCATCCGGATACACCTCGCTTTATATTTACTAAATCTGTCTCTTGTACTCGAAAACGCTCGACTACATACTAAAGAAATATATCATACGTAGCAAGCAATGTCAAGATTTTTGAGCAACTCAAAAAAGCCAGGCACATGTACCTGACAGAGATAGTATAACAAAAAATGGCGTTCCTTGTCTAGAAAGGAACGCCATTAATAGAGCACTTTAAGGTCATATATTTTTCATACATTGTATGCCATTTACGCATACAATTATATGAACGAATATATGGTAATGATTAATGCTATTTAATATATGTCAAACAGCTTATTTGGAGATTAGGATTTCTTCGGAAATAGAACTTTCACAATTTGCCAGAAAAATGCTACTGCACCAACGATTAAGATAGTATCGCCAATTAGACGAGCCCAACGCAAGTTTTGTAACAATGGTTGTTGCATGAATTCTTCGCTACGTGCAAACCACAAACCAGTTGTAACACTTGCCCATGATTGAATAAGACCTATTGGCAGCAAGCTAATGAGTACCATTAAGGCAAGGCCTATATTGAGAGCCCAGAAGCCAAACTTCATCAATTTATCATTGAATTCTACTTCAGGTCGAATGTAACGAGCAATAAGGAATACAAAGCCTAAGCTTAAGAAACCATATACGCCGAACAACGCTGTATGCGCATGTACTGCAGTCGTATTAAGACCTTGAATGTAGAATAAGGATACAGGCATATTAATCAAGAAGCCAAAGATCCCTGCACCTACTAGATTCCAGAAGGATACCGCAATAAAGCAGTACACAGGCCATTTTAGACGATGCATCCAAGGTGCGCTATGGAGACGCGTATAGTTTTCAAAAGCTTCGTAACCTAATAGTACGAGCGGTACAACTTCTAATGCAGAGAAAGATGCGCCTGTTGCCACAATAGTAGATGTAACACCAGTAAAGTATAGATGATGGAATGTACCAGGAATACCACCAATGAGATAAATAGCCCCAGAAGAAATCGCCGCTACTGTACCAGCTCGATACGACACAAGGCCTAGTGTAACAAAGATAAATGCCATCAATGTTGTGGAGAACACTTCGAAGAAGCCTTCTACCCAAAGGTGAATTACCCACCAGCGCCAGTATTCCATAATTGCCAAGTGGCTATGTTCGCCATAGAACAACCCAGGACCATAGAAGATACCTACCATGATCACGGAGAATATGAAGGCTGCAATGAGGTTTTTATCACCTTTCTGTTTGAAAGCACCAATAATGCTACGTATCATAAGTACAAGCCAGAATAAAATACCAATGTATTCAATCCATTGCCAAATACGTCCTAGTTCTATATATTCGTACCCTTGATGCCCAAGAAGGAAATTCCACGCTGCTGGAATTTGATGTGCTACACCTAAATATGTGCCAGCGAAGGAACCAACTACAAGAACTACAAGAGCCCAAAATAAAATATCCACACCAAGCTTTTGATATTTAGGATCCTTACCACCATTAATTATTGGTGCCAAGAATAGACCAGCACTTAAGAATGCCATAGCAATCCAGAACAAGGATGCTTGAATATGCCATGTACGAGCAATAGAGTAAGGGAAATATTGAGCCAATGGAATACCATAGAACGCTTGACCTTCTACAGTATAGTGAGCAATAATACCACCCATCCCCAATTGGAATAAGAACAATGCTAAGATTGTAAATAAATATTTACCTAATGCACGTTGAGATGGAGTTAAAGTAATCTTGCTAATCGGATCTTCTGTTGGTGGAACCAATGCATGTTCATCATCCTTTTTACCAAAGGCCCATAACCATACAACTACACCAATACCACATAATAAAATAATAACACTCACAACAGACCAGACAACACTTTCAGGTGTTGGATTATGATCCAATAAAGGTTCATGTGGCCAGTTGTTTGTATATGTTGCATCTGTCCCTGGACGTTGTGTAGATGCCATCCATGTAGTCCAGAAGAAGAAACGCGCCATATCAATGCGGTCTTGTAACTCAGGTAGTGTGTTATCCTTCATCGCAAAATGGTCACGAGTCAAAGTCAATTCAGGATTATCACCGTACAGCTCAACAAAATAACGTCCTGTTGCATTCATAGCTGCAATTCGTTCTGGAGAAAGCACTACAGTTCCATCTTCGCGGACTGCACTCCCCAAGTACTCTTCTTTTACAACTTCTTTTACTGCAGCTTGTTGTGCAGTTCCCAATTGGTTATAAAGAACACCAAAGGCCTCTTGAGCCTTAATGTCTAACATTAAGGATACTTCCTTATGTAACCAATCTGCTGTCCAGTCAGGTGCTTGATAAGCGCCATGACCTAAAACTGTACCTACAGATTGACCACCTGTAGATTGCCATGCCGATTGACCATGTAAAATATCGTCCTTAGTGAACAATACTTGTCCATCTTGAGATACATACGCAGTCGGAACTGGCGGTGCTTGATGATACACATCAGTACCTAGATAACCAAGAATTGAAAAACCAATAATAAGAACGGCTACTACAGCTATCCAATACTTTTTGTATTCACCCATCACATTACCTCCTTTTCTATAAAAACACAAAAGGAGAGCCTTTGCTCTCCTTAAGTCTATAATAACACTAACCAAAGAATATTTCTGTATCTTTAGTTACAATATACAATAAATAATATATAAACTAATAAAAAATAGGACCCTTCTCAGGGTCCTATTTTAATAAAAGCTTAAATTAACCTTCGATTGCTGTTACTACGCCAGCGCCTACTGTATGGCCACCTTCGCGGATCGCGAAACGAAGACCTTCTTCAATAGCGATTGGTGTAATCAATTCGATGTGCATTGTTACGTTATCGCCAGGCATACACATTTCTACACCTTCAGGAAGGTTTACAACACCTGTTACGTCTGTTGTACGGAAGTAGAATTGTGGACGGTAGTTGGAGAAGAATGGAGTATGACGGCCACCTTCTTCTTTAGTCAATACGTAAACTTCTGCTTTGAATTTAGTGTGTGGTTTGATGGAACCTGGTTTAGCCAATACTTGACCACGTTCGATGTCTTTACGGTCAACACCACGAAGCAATGCACCTACGTTGTCACCTGCTACTGCAGAATCCAACACTTTACGGAACATTTCAAGACCAGTTACTACGTATTGTTCAGCTTTTTCTTTCAAGCCTACTACTTCGATAGTATCACCTACGTTTACTTGACCACGTTCAACACGGCCAGTTGCTACTGTACCACGACCAGTGATTGTGAAAACGTCCTCTACAGGCATCAAGAATGGTTTGTCAGTATCACGAACTGGAGTTGGGATGTAGGAGTCTACAGCATCCATCAATTCGTCGATTTTAGCTACGTATTGAGCATCGCCTTCCAAAGCTTTCAACGCAGAACCTACAACGATAGGTACTTCGTCGCCAGGGAATTCGTAGGAGGAAAGAAGTTCACGAACTTCCATTTCTACTAATTCAATCAACTCAGCGTCGTCAACCATGTCAGCTTTGTTCAAGAATACTACGATTGCAGGAACACCAACTTGGCGAGCCAACAAGATGTGTTCACGAGTTTGTGGCATAGGGCCGTCAGCTGCGGAACATACCAAGATAGCACCGTCCATTTGAGCTGCACCAGTAATCATGTTTTTAACATAGTCAGCATGGCCTGGGCAGTCAACGTGTGCATAGTGACGGTTAGCAGTTTCATACTCAACGTGTGCAGTGTTGATTGTGATACCACGTTCACGTTCTTCTGGAGCTTTATCGATCATGCTGTAATCTTGGAAGTCAGCTTGGCCTTTTTCAGCCAATACTTTAGTGATTGCAGCAGTCAAAGTAGTTTTACCATGGTCAACGTGACCGATTGTACCGATGTTAACATGCGGTTTCGTACGTTCAAATTTTTCTTTTGCCATTAGGATTGTATCCTCCTTCACAAAAACAAATTACATTCTAGTATTAATATAATATATTAAACCTAATTTATCAATGGAATATAACATTCCCCCTACAAATTATTATACCATATATACAAATGTACAAAAAAGTCGATAGATACGAAGCACTCCTATCTATCGACTTTATTTTATAGGCAGAAATAAAAAAAGCCTCACCAACGTGAGGTTTAATGGTGGCGGCACACGGACTTGAACCGCGGACACACCGGGTATGAACCGATTGCTCTAGCCAACTGAGCTATGCCGCCATGTATGGAGCTAGTGACCGGGATTGAACCGGTGACCTTATCCTTACCAAGGATACGCTCTGCCGACTGAGCTACACCAGCACAATGAACGATCATTTCACTGCGAATATTTGTGGTTGCGGGGACAGGACTTGAACCTGCGACCTTCGGGTTATGAGCCCGACGAGCTACCAACTGCTCCACCCCGCTATAGATGGTGGAGGGAGAAGGATTCGAACCTTCGAAGTCGAAGACGGCAGATTTACAGTCTGCTCCCTTTGGCCGCTCGGGAATCCCTCCATAAATAAAATGGAGCTGGCGATAGGAATTGAACCCACAACCTGCTGATTACAAGTCAGCTGCTCTACCTATTGAGCTACGCCAGCATCATTACGACAAGATGAATTGTATCATCTGCCACACTAAGTGTCAAGAACTTTTTTGAAAACTTTTTTGGAGTTTTTCTTCGTTCACTGCGGTATCCCTTAGTGCTTAATCATAATAACATGAAACGATACCCTATGCAAGTATTTTGTCAAAAAAAATTTACATTTCATTAAACCCACATAAAGCACCGTAGTTTCAAGGTTTTATAGAGTTGTTACTAAAAAAGCAATCAAAAAAGGAGATAGTGATCTATCTCCTTTTATACATTTATAGTTTTCCCTATATTTTACCAATATGTTCAATGTTGCAATTAGTCGATTACAACAACATGATCTGGATGCGCAATAGTAACTACAGCATGTTTTGGATCATTGTTATGTTCTAAGTACAACTGATCTCCTTCAAGATGACCACGCCAGCCAACGACAATAGGATACTTCTTACTAATGGTTTTTAGTAATTCAAATGGTTGTAAATTTAAGATAGGTGCAAAGAATACATTAATGCCATCGAGCAATACTACTTCCGTATCACTACGGCTAAGAGCACGACAAATAACTTCCTCTGCTAATTGAGGACGTTCATCACGAGGCACAAGCAGGAATTCTTCCTCGATAAGCTGTTTCGCTTCCAAGTATTTCCAACCTTTTTGCTCAGATAATTCACGAATTAGCAAACTTTTACCAGAACCTGGACCACCAACGATAAACAATATGCGTTCATCATCATCTTGAATTTGTTCCCAACGTTCTTTTACATCTTGTACTGTAACCATATCCTTTGCCTCCTCGCTGCGACCTATCCTACTTAACCGGACGGTCAGATAACATAACGGATTTGATATATTGATTTTTATCATCTAGGGCAAACTGTAAATAAGAATTGTTTGCCGCTGGATTTTTATATTCATATACAGTAGACGTACCCGAATTTGTTGTAGATTCAACAATACGCGTCGGCATACCATACACAAAGAGCAATAAATACTTAGTGTCACCCATTGCAATACCACGACGTGTAGGCGTGTAAATATTTAACAACACACGATCGATAAGATTGCTTTTGTCTACGCTCACACCGTATTCGTTATAGCCAATGAACGTCGACCCAAAGAGCATGCCTTGATGCTTCCAATCATTATTAGGATCATTGATAAAGTGATCATTTAGCTGCAAGCCACGCAAAACGAAATCATCAGCAGTTAATTTACCTGCTTCAAAATCATATACCGGTGCTTTCGGCAAACCAAATCTAGGCCATACTTGACCACTAATCATATCAACAGCCTCTACATTGCTTTGTTTGATGGTGAAAGCAATATATTCTTTTTGTTCACCAAGCATAGATTGTTGTTGACTATTATTATTTGTATTCTCTATAGGACTCTTAAAATCCTTTTTTTGTGGCCATGAATTTTCGGAATGACCTTCATAGAGAAAAATATAGGTCTCATTTTTTTGATCGCGCCACATCGCATTAGGACTGCCATAAGCAAATACCAATTCCATGCGAGTGCTACCAGGACCAATATCGCGTACAGTATGAACGCCTTTTTTCGTACTATGAATATTGGTAATAGTATTTGGCTCAAAGAAATACGTCGCCCCTTGGCCACGCAACGGATCATTTACCAATCGCTCTACTGAAGGACCCGTATATACCGTAACGGCAAGATCTTTCATATGATACGTAGTAAAGTTCTCGCGCACCTCGGTCTTTTCTACATCTTTAGGCATTACAAATTTGTCGCCTAAGCGATAGGTAGCAATAGCGTAGTCATCTTCAGAACCTAAGGTTGGCAAATTATTAGCTGTATAGGACTTACCAATATCTGCTAGATTATTTTGAGTAATACTCGGCAACGGACCTTCATTTTCGCTAGCTGCTTGCCAAAACTGTATAGAGTCACCAAATTCAGTGACTGCCATTTGTTCCGCTAGCCAACCAGTTTTGGTGCTCTCCTTTTTAGACGTTGCATCAGATTTGACGACTTTTATTGGTGCATTGTCAAGATAAGCTAAACCATCAGCTTCGCTAGATGCCTCTGCGTCACCTTGACCAATTGCAGCAGCATCTCGGGCCGCGTCCTTCGTTTCATCAGTAGTTTCTACTGCCAAAGGGTTAACTGCAGAAATTGCAGGCTCAGCTGCATATCCTATAGTAGTAGCAGATAAACCTACAAGGAGGGCCGCTACAATACGACTCTTCATAGAATAGTTCATCGATTAGTCTCCAATTGTGCACGCAACCATGTCAACCATGGCTCTAGTCCATTATGGGCCGTGCAACTTACTTCAAAAATCTCTCCTGTTGGATTCAAATTACGTATATCTTGTATGGCCTTATCTTTTTTGAAAGGTACATACGGCAATAAATCTATCTTATTAATGAGGATAGCCTTTGACTCTTTAAAGATTAATGGGTATTTAAGAGGCTTATCCTCACCTTCAGTAACAGATAATACAGTTACCTTCATGCTTTCACCAATCTCAAATTCTGCAGGGCATACAAGGTTACCTACATTCTCGATAATGATCATATCCAGTTCATCAAGATTTAAATCACCTAGTGCATCTTGAATCATTTGTGCATCAAGATGGCAACCTCCCACTGTATTGATTTGAATAACAGGAACGCCTAATTCATGAATCCGTTCCGCATCCTTAGCAGTAAACAAATCACCTTCAATAACAGCAAGGCGGTAATCTTTTTTCAAATCATGTAAAGTTGCCTCTAACAGAGATGTTTTACCAGCCCCTGGAGAACCTAATAGATTAAATACAAAAATATTTTTTTCCTTAAACAACTGTTGTAAGGACTCTGCAATGGCATCATTTTTTGCCAATACATTAGTTTTAACTTGAACTTGCATGTCCTAACCTTTCTATCAATCGATATCCATGGAGGTCACTTGTAGTTCGCGGCCACCAATGGTTTGTACGAAATGACTGTCACAATAGGGACAGATAAACTTATAATTTTCTACAGGAAATGTTTTATCACAATCCAAGCACTTTCCTTCAATAGGAATTGTGTTAATTTCTATGCGAGAACCTTCTGCGGCAGTCCCCTTTGTAACGGCTTCCCAGCAAAATAGGAGAGAATCTGGCTCTACTCCACTCATAAGGCCCAAATCGAGTTGAACGGAATGGATCACAGATGCATCGTGTTGGCGTAACGTATCGAGGGCTACATCAAGTATGCCTTCTGCTATAGACATCTCATGCATGGTATGCCTCATATACAGCTTCAAGCATCATAGTAGTCGTTACAGAGCCTACACCACCAGGCACTGGAGTAATTGCAGATGCAATATCTTTTACCGCTTCATAATCAACATCGCCTACCGTCTTACCTTCTAGTTCATTAATGCCTACATCGATAACAACAGCACCTGGCTTAATCATATCTGCTGTAATCATATGAGCACGACCCGCTGCAGCAATAACAATATCGCCACGTTTTACTTGATCTCCTAAATCAGGAGTTCTGGAATGACAAATTGTAACCGTACCATTTGCACCGAGAGTCATAAGAGCTACTGGTTTACCAATAACTTGGCTACGACCAACTACAACCACATGTTTGCCTTCCACAGGAATATCATAGTGATTTAAAATTGCCATGCACGCCTTGGCAGTACAAGGGGCAAAGCCACCTTTACCGGCAGTTACAAGACCAATATTATACGTAGTTAGACCATCGATATCTTTTTTAGGATCTAGCATATCGATAAGAGCCTCTGTATCAATGTGTTTAGGCATCGGCATTAACGGTAAAATCCCATGAACAGCCGCATCATTATTTAATTCTTGCAATGCTGTAACTACTTCATCCTGTGTAGCCGTTTCAGGTAATTGTTTTAACACAAAGCCATAGCCAAAGTTCTTGGCTGTCTTTTCCATAAATGTAGCGTACATATGAGCACCGTGGTCTTCACCAACGAGTAATACTGCCATAGTAATTACAGAGTCGCCAACTGCTGCAACTTTTTCTTGTAAAATCGCCTTGTGAGCGTCTGCTACTGCTTTACCGCGTAATTCGATCATAAGTATCTCCATTCATTCAAACTATCTATAAAATAAGGTGCCTCCGGAGAGGCACCTAAGTCTCTTATTCTATTATATAACGAACTGTCTATAATTTCTAATTATGACCGAATTCGTTTTATCTACGGAAATGAACAGTAATTGCTGTACCAGCCTGAACAGTTGTACCGCTACTTTCATCTTGAGATGTAGCCGTACCAGTTCCATCCGGTTTAAAGGCAAGTCCCGCCTTATGTAACCAATCACGCACTTCACCATAGGTAAAACCAGTAAAGTTAGGCAATGTAACAGAACCATCACTTCCCGGTTTTGGTTCAGGTAATGTATTAGCAGCTTTAACAGCTACTGGTGTACTTTCTTTAACATACGGACTCATTTGGTAATACCGTACAAGTTGAGATACGATGTCCTTAAATACAGGGGCTACAATTTGACTACCATAATAAGAACCCTTTTGTGGGTCATCAATAACGACAAGAACTACAAATTTTGGATCCTCTACAGGGCCAAAGCCAATAAAGGACGCAATGTATTGTCCGTCGAGATAACCGCCATGTTTGGTATCTAGTTTTTGCGCCGTACCAGTTTTACCGCCGAAGTGATAACCTTCTACCATCGCTTTTGTACCGCCACCTTCGGATACTTCTTTTTCTAGAATATCTACAATGGTTTTAACGGTTTCCGCCGGAACTGGTTGTCCCACAACAGATGTTTCAGTCGTACTTGTTACATCGCCTTGAGAGTTACTATAAGACTTGATGATATGTGGTTTCATCATAGCCCCACCATTAGAAAGTGCACCAAAGGCGCGAACCATTTGTAATGGTGTAACCGCAATACCTTGACCGATGGACATAGTCGCAACGTCTAGCTTACTCATATCCTCTGGATTATACAAGATACCTGCTCCTTCACCAGGCAATTCAATACCTGTTTCAGAGCCAAAGCCATAATCACGTACATATTTCGAGAGAATATCTGCACCTGTTAATGTACCAATTTCAGCCATACCAGTATTAATAGAGTACTTCAAAATATCTAGCAAACGAACAGGACCATATCCCTCACCATTCCAGTTTCTAATGATATGTCCATTGGCAGCGAAGGCCCCTTTATCGTTATACACAGTGTCTAACTTCCATTTGCCTGCTGCAAGAGCTGCAGATGCAATGATAGGTTTGAATGTAGAGCCTGGTTCATATAAATTGGTAACCGCAATATTTTTGAAAGCCTCTTCACCACTTTGGTTGTAGTTATTAGGATCGTAACTTGGACGATTGGCCATCGCTAATATTTCACCGTTCTTTGGATCCATAACGATAACGCTGGCATGCTTAGCTCCTGTATCAACCATTGCCTTATCAAGAGCGCGTTCTGCAATAAATTGAATTGTTGCATCGATGGTTAAGGTTACACTTTTACCCTTATCTGGTAAAAATTTAGATAGTACGGAACCAAAGATGGCATTCCCTTTATTATCAGTAGCTACAATTTCTTGTTGTACGCCCCCCTTTAATTCGTCATCAAGAACCATTTCTAGACCATCAAGACCTTTATCATCAGTACCGACAAAGCCTAATACTTGTGCCGCTAAGACACCATTTGGATAATAGCGCTTAGATTCTTCAACGAAATTAAGGCCTGCAATATTATTATCCTTAATAACTTGTTGTACCCCTTTTGATTTATCTGCATCCATCATACGATTCAACCAGACAAAGGCGGTATCCTCTTGCAAAGCTTTCACAATATTCTCTTTTGACATCGTTACATACGGTGAGATGAGATCCGCAATCTCTTGAGGAGACTGTTTAATCATCTTTGGATCCGCATATAAAGATTTTGTAACTACACTCATCGCCAAAGGCTTGCCATTACGGTCATAGATTGTACCACGCGGCGATTGTAATTTTCTATCTACTTGAACTTGTAATAAGTTTTTCTTCTCTAGGTCAAAGGTATCAAAGACCTGTAACTGTGCTAAACGCCCGATAAGGACGAAGGCAACGGTCATGAGTATGGCAAGGCACCACGTAGTGCGACTCCAATCACTCATGCGTAATAACGCTTTATTTAATAACTTCATCATTTCTCCACTGGACGGCGTAACTTATGGTCTAATGCATCATATAATGCATCTGGTTCATTGGGAATCACCCCATTTTGTACCTGACCTAATAAATACTGCAATCCTTCCCCCACTTTTTTCCCTGCAAGCTTAATAACTCGTTCGTCATAATTTAAATCCTTTGTATGGATAGGCATCTCTAGGCTAAGATCTGCCATACATTCACCAAAGGCTAAGGTGCCATCAGTCGATGCATAAGGCTTCCCACAGCCTAATACATCGGCAGCACAAACCTTAGATAATTGTTCCCATGCAATTCGCATAATTTGACTATCTCGAAACTCACCGCTGCGAGCCTCTTTACGGATCCACTTTTTCTCATTAGCTTCTCCATTTTGTACAAAATAGTGAAAGCGCATATGATTTTTTACAATCCAAGCTACACGGCGCACAAAACTCTTAGGGTAACCTAAACGAGTAAGTAATGTTTCTGTCATTTCAGCCCCTAAGGTATCATGGCCACGATCCGTTAAACGTCCGTTAATAACAGCTCGTACTGCCGGCATCCCCTTTGCTACATCGTGTAACAGTGCACCCCAACGTAATGTTAAATCTGGTTCTGTATGAGATACAACGGCTAATGTATGATACCAACCATCAAATTCGTGAAAGTCTTTTTCTTGTGGTAAATTCACAAGATGGTATAGCTCTGGTAAAATAGGCACTTCACGAGCGATGCCATTTTCTACAACGCGACAAGAGCACTCGGCCAAGCGAGATTGTACTAATACATCAAGGCCCTTAGCCACAGCAGGCTCTAACATGAGTCGGTCCAGTTCACTACGAACTCTCTCGAGAGATAACCCAGGCACACGATGAAATGCCTTTGGCATGGCCTCTAATAAATCTTTACTTGGTAAAAAATCTAGCTTCGCTACAAAGCGACAGGCTCTAAATAATCGCAATGCATCCTCTTCAAAACGTTTCTGCGGATCGCCGATAGTGCGCAATGTTTTATGCTTGATATCTCGGCGTCCCCCTACTAAGTCTATGACCTCACCATAGCGGTTCATAGCCATGCCATTAACCGTGAAGTCACGGCGTAGTACATCTTCCTCTAAGGTATCGGCATAGGCTATTTCTTCGGGCCGATGACTATCCGCTCCATATCGCTCTGTTCTATACGTAGCGATTTCATACTGCTTACCTTCTAATGTTGCCACCACAACACCAAAGGATTTGCCCACAAGGTCTGTGGTTTGAATATCATGACTGCGGAGAACATCAATGACCGTATCGGGACGTGCAGACGTCACAATATCGAAATCATGAGGCTTTTGATGCATTAATATATCCCGTACAGCTCCGCCTATAATATACGCTTCATAGCCAGCCTCTTCTAGTACTGTCAATATTCGATTTGCTTGTTCCATCATGCACACCCCCTTTTCTAAACTAGTCTAATCTTTATTTTACTACAAATGAAAGCATGAAAAAAGTGCAATCCTATAAGGATTGCACTCGTTCTGCAATAGCTGTACCTGTCGGTGTTACCGCAAGGCCACCATCACTTGTTTCACGCAATGCGGCTGGCATAGCGCGACCAATATTATTCATCGCTTCAATAACTTCATCTGGTGGAATTTGGCTTTCAATATTCATCAAAGCCAGCTCAGATGCAGTAATAGCGTGAACTGCATAGAAACCATTACGCTTAACGCACGGCACCTCTACGAGACCCGCCACAGGATCACAAGCAAGACCTAATAAGTTTTTCATACACAACGCAATAGCATGGCCCACCTGACGCGGTGTACCACCCATCATTTCTACGATAGCCCCTGCAGCCATACATGCAGCTGTACCAATTTCAGCTTGGCAACCACCCACTGCACCAGCAACGCAAGCGCGATTAGCCACCACATTACCAATACCGGAAGCGGCTAAGAACCCCTTCACTACAGTAGCTCTATCTAGTTTATAGTGATCAGCCACGGCTTTCACAGCACCAGGCATAACACCGCAAGACCCAGCTGTTGGACAGGCAACAATGCGGAACATTTTTGCATTTGCCTCGTTTACAGCAATAGCATAAGTCATCGCGTTGTACGCGATTTCGCTCATAAAACGTGGGGATTGACCGTCAAGCTGTGCCGCCTGACCACCGGACATACCAGATGCAGTTTTATCAGTATAGGCAATACCATCTTGGATAGACATTTCAAAAATATCTAAACGATGCTCAATTTCTCGAATAACTGCCTCTTCATTGCGGTCATAATTTTCTAATTCATAACGCAGCACTACATCGCCAAAGGAAATATTATTTTCCTCAGCTAGGCGAATAATATCTGCAATTGTATCATATGCATAGCTCATTATTCACCCTCCTATAACGCTTCAAAGGTCATTACATCTTGAATGCCTGGACACTCGCGCATAAACTGAACTGTAATGGGATTTACCACCGAATCGGTAGTAATGACCATCACTGCATCCTTGTGCTTGCCCTTACGGAATACACGCATCGTAGCAATATTAATATCGGACTCACTCAAGGCTTGACTGATAAGAGAAATTGCACCAGGGCGATCCTCGTGGAATACGACAAGCGTGAACTCATCACCTGTGATCGACATGTCATTACCATCCACTTCGGTAATCATAATTTGACCACCGCCGAGAGATCGACCGATAACAGTCATATAACGATTATGGTCATCATACATATCAAAACGAACCACGTTAGGATGACCAACATCTAATGGAGACTCGATAAATGAATACTCCATCCCCTCTTTTTTTGCCAAATCATGAGCGATACGAATATTCGTATCATCCTCTTTATAACCTAATAAACCGCCTATCAAAGCACGATCTGTACCATGACCTTTATAGGTCTTAGCGAAAGAACCATACAAGGTTAAATCCACCTTTTTAGGAGTGGATCGGAAAATACACCGCGCCATCTTACCTAGCCGCGCAGCTCCCGCTGTATGCGAACTAGACGGACCAATCATAACAGGCCCTATAATATCAAAAATACTATTCATACACGCCTCTATATACACATAAATAATGTGAGAAAATTCTTACTTTACCTATAGTATAACAATCAATATTAACCAATGTCTATATGCACATTAGAGGCATCTTTGTTTGTCTACAGAGGACTAATAGTGCAGTAAAAAACGCACCTAAGGCAAACCCTAGGTGCGTTATTTATAACAACAGTCCTAAATCATAAAAGAGAGGGGAAGTAGGACTGTGGTTAACAAGTTAACAGATCCTATTAACCCAAGATAGCTTTCATGTCAGCTTCTGGAGTTGTAATTGGATGTAAGTTGAATTTCTCTACCAAAATGTTCAATACATTGCTGGAGAAGAATTTAGGCAAGGATGGGCCGATGTAGATGTTGCGGATACCCAATGCCAACAATGTTAATAAGATACATACCGCTTTTTGTTCGTACCAGGACAATACCAATGTTAATGGCAAGTCGTTTACGTCACATTCAAATGCACCAGCCAAAGCTACTGCTACTTGAATAGCGGAGTAAGCATCGTTACATTGACCCATATCAAGGATACGAGGGATACCACCGATTTCGCCGATGTTAAGGTCGTTGAAACGGAATTTACCACAAGCCAATGTCAATACTACTGTATCTTCTGGAGTTTGTTTTACGAATTCTGTGTAGTAGTTACGGCCTACTTTAGCACCGTCACAACCACCTACTAAGAAGAAGTGTTTGATTGCGCCAGCTTTTACAGCGTCGATTACTTTATCAGCAATGCTCAATACTGTACCATGACCAAAACCAGTAGTTACTTCGTGACCACCGTTGATACCAGTGAATTCTTGAGCTTCTTTATAGCCGCCCAATTCGATTGCACGGTTGATAACTGCGGAGAAGTCTTTAGTACCGTCTTCTTTTTCTTCGATGTGTGCACAGCCGTCGAAACCTACCATATCTGTAGTGAAGATATTTTCTCTGTAGTTTTCTTTTGGTGGCATAATGCAGTTTGTAGTGAACAAGAATGCGCCAGGAACGTCAACGAATTCTTTTTGTTGGTTTTGCCATGCAGTACCAAAGTTACCTTTTAATTGAGGATGTTTTTTCAATTCAGGGTAAGCGTGGCAAGGCAACATTTCACCATGAGTATAGATGTTTACACCTTTACCATCAGTTTGGATCAACAATTGTTTCAAGTCGTGAAGGTCATGACCAGTTACAACGATGAAAGGACCTGGTTCTACAGTCAAAGGTACTGTAGTTGGTACTGGTGTACCGTAAGATTCTGTATTAGCTTTATCAAGAACAGCCATACATTTTAAGTTGATTTCGCCAAATTCCATCAAAAGACCAAGCCATTCTTCAGCGCTGTGATCTTTCGCCATTTCTACTAAACCTTTAACGAACCAAGCGTCAACGTCAGCATCATGGAAACCAAGGCGAGCAGCATGCCATGCGTATGCAGCCATACCACGCATACCTAACAACAATGTGGAACGAAGAGATACGATATCTTCTTCACCTTTCCACAATTGTTCCCAATCGAAGTTTTGTTGAGTGCTGTCCACTTGTGCATGGTAAGCGTTTACTTCGTCGATGAACGCTTGAACGCGATCTTCAGAGAAGTTAACGTTTGTTACACACATGAACAAACCACGCATTAAATAATCGATACCTTCTTTAGTGTGGCCTTTTACGTCTAAAGCGCGAGCCAAGCCAACTAAAGCAGCAGTTAATTCGTCTTGTAAGTTAGCAACTGGTGCAGTTTTACCACATACACCTTGTACAGTACAGCCGCCTGGTGCTGCAGATTGTTCGCATTGATAACAGAACATGCTCATTTAAAATCCTCCTTTGCGAGACTTCCTCGCATTCAAGCTAGATAATATAAAACCTATACATTACACTGATGAATTATCAGGTGTCTGATTGATTACATTTGAAAGTATAACGTAAAGGTGATACAATTTCTGTAGCTTGAGCAACAAATAAAAACTTTTTCAAATTTTTCCTGACTCCCCTTGTGGAACAGGTAGACCATTTGGCCCTATTATACTATTATACAATAATCATTATAAATTGCTATAGATTTTGTCACACCGGAGGTGCTTATGAAGCAAATACTTTCAGAAGATATTATCAATCAATATATGCCTACCCTCACGAACTGCCCTCTATTCAATAAATTGGGAGAAAACGAGTTACGTGGCTATTTGCAAAATGCGCAAGTTCTTGTTCACAGTTATAAGAAAAACGACTTTATCGCCCTCTCTGGAGATCCTATGGAAGGTATAGGCGTTATCTTAGAAGGTAGCGCTCTTTTAACTCGGGAAAATATAATGGGCCAACGTGTTATCATGGCTAATCTAGAGGAATCCGATATATTTGGCGAGGCTTTGCTGTTTAGTAAGCAACCTTTATGGCCTGCTACGATCAAAGCAATAAAAGCTACAAAAATCATGTTCATACCTCTTGAAACATTTATCGATACCTTACCAGATTGCCAACAATGCCAAACTAAAATCTTATCGAATCTATTAGAAGACTTATCGGAAAAAGCAATTCTCTTAACAAGAAAAGTACATTATCTTACATTAAAAGGAATGCGCGAGAAGATTTTTGCATACTTAACAGATATTTATAAACGCCAACAATCTAAAACAATCCAATTGCCGCACAACCGCGAGCAAATGGCAGAGGTGCTCAACGTATCTCGCACAGCGCTTAGCCGTGAATTAGGCCGCTTGCGTGATGAAGGCATTATCGACATTACAGGTCGCACCGTAAAATTACAAAATATTGATGAAATTGAAGAATTTGGTTTTAATAGCTTTTAGTACCATCTAAATTATTCTACAAATTAAACACAAAAGGTCTCCCTAAATTTTAGGGAGACCTTTTTATTACCTATATTACCTATTGTAAAGTTATGTCGCTTAGAACCAATGAGATAGATCAAACTCCTCGCCAATTGTAGCTTTCACATGAGCTCGGCCTAAGTAAAGACCTAGCAAGGTCAAGCTAATTTTAGACATCGGCGTTTTATCAAACACATCCGCCAAATCCAAAAGAACTGGAGAAATATCATCCATAATATCACGCGCCTCTTGCCCTCTGAAAGCAGTTGGTTTGCTCTTCATCAGTGCCAATAGATCTCGTTGAACCATGGAGTCAGAAATACGAGTTTGTCTAAAGAAGCGTGGCGCCAAGGATTCATCAACTAAAGCCAATTTATATAAATTGGAGTTTAAGCTGCGTACCACATAGCGTGGATCTACACCGCGACCATCGGTAGCACGGAATAGCTCTTCCTTAGAGAAGCCACGGTAGTTAAATACAAAGGGATAAGAATTGGATAATACTTGTGCCAATGTGATGGGTTCACGTTCCTCTTGAGTACAGCGCAAGTAATCAAGCTGACGATAGAAGGAAGCATTTTGAGGCAAATCAGAAATAAATGGCTCAATGTATTTTTCTACATAATGTTGGAAATGAATCAATCCATAGTTATTGGAGTTTCTAGAATATTGCAATAACAAAGTTAACGCCATAACTTGGAAGTGACCTAGTGTTAAATGTGGTAATACGCGCAATGCATCAAAGGCTACTAAATAAGGCGTACTTGATTTAGGAGATTGCACAACATCGAGGAAGGCCCCTAATGCAGCGGACTTCATCCACTCCGTATTTGTTGCAGCATACGCCTTTTGCATGCTCATCAAAGCTTCTTGAATAACAATATTATCTAGCAATGCATTTATTTCAGCTAGCTTTGTAATATTAAGTGCTGCTAAAGCATCTCTTGTAATATCTTCTACATAATATTGTGTATCCCCATGCAACACACCAAAAGCATGTACAAATGGAGCAATAGCTAATTCAATGCATTTATCTTCATGCGCCGCTCTAGCCCATTGACCAGTAGGAACCTCTTCATCAACTAAGCTTGCTGCCGCTAATTGTGCCTCAATTTCAGATGCATCAAATAGGCGAGTTTCATCTAATACAGATGGTCCGTCCGCAGTTTGTACATCATCAGCACCGCCAATCATTTGAGTGACTTCCATATTTTCAGCTTCATCAGCAGCTAAAACCTCTACAGATTCGCCCATAGCAATGGTGTCCTCTACAGAACTTACTCGATTACGAAGCTCATCAGTTACCTTGTCTAAGACAATAGTCTTATCCATTAATGGAGTACCTTGATTGCCATTAGAATGCTTGATATCGGAAACAGCAGTCATCACAATAGTTTCATCTGAAACAGAAGGGGTTACCACGTTCTCATCTTCAACGACAGCAGGTTTAACTTGTAACACTTCACCTGTTGTATCATCAGCTACAGGCTCAGGCCTTGTAGATTGAGAATTGCTGCTTTCACCAGCAGTAGACTCTGTACTAGTCACAGCAGCATTGTGATCATCTAAGGCTAAGGAGTAACTAGTAGATGTATTTTCTACATGTGTATGCTTACCATCTCTTCGATTGAAAGATGTATCTGTAGAATCAACTAAAGCTTCTGTAGAATCATTATGTAAAGCCTCTGCAGGTTTATCATGTAAAACTTTGCCAGATTGACCTTCAGTGGAATCAGCAATCGATGCAGTATATACATTAGTACCACCTGCATGGGTTATCGTTACATCACCATGCTTAGATTCCGTTGCAGTTGGAGTATCCTGTTGCTCATCAATATGATTATCAACATTTACACTTTTATGTGACTTTTGTTTCGGCTGACTTTCACCATCACTACGACTAAAAACGGCGTAGCAAATAGCAAAGAAGCCCAATGCCACGACGACTAATACAAAATATGGTATTACGTTTGACATATTATCCCCCTACATCAACGCTTCATTATATGCAGCACGTTCCCCGCCGATGCTCTTTGGACGAACACGACAAGCAGTTATATGGGCTTCCCCAATTTCTTTTAAACTAAGACGTACTGGTACTGTAACATGTTTCATATGCATGCCTATGAAAGTGTCCCCAATATCGATGCCTACATCAGCTTGAATAAATTCAACCATTACAGGATCATCAAAACGTTCATACGCCGTTACAGCCATAGCGCCACCTGCATGACGTTGAGGTACTACATTTACCTCTTCCTCCCAGGTCATTGCACTACGCTCCATAACAAGAGCACGATTAATATGTTCACAGCATTGAACTGCCAAATTAAGGCCTCTCGCCTTAACAGCCGTATATATTTCATCAAATACGACCTGAGCCACATCTAGATGGGAATCAGTGCCGATTTTTTTACCTACAATTTCGCTAGTGGAGCAGCCCACAACGAATAGTTGACCTTCTCGAACCTTTGCCAAATCAAGTAGTTCAGCCATCGCTGTGCGAACTGACTGACGAATAGTTTCTACAGAAGTCATGTTATCGCCTCACTCACTTTGAATGTATAAAATCTATATGTATATTATCATAAAATGGACAGAATCGGTAGACTTTACTCTACACATCTGTGGTGAACATCTCATGATACTAACTTATAAACTGTAAAAGTATATCCTTATACTATTATCATACTATTAAAGAATGAAGACAACCAAAAAGAGGCTTGCATTTGCAAGCCTCTTTTAATCACTCAGCGGTGATATTAGATTTTTCTGTAAGGTTTTTGGCCTTCTTCGTAGAAGTTGTTACCTTCAGTATCGCCAACTACGATGCAAGGGAAGTCTTCAACTGTCAATTCAGCCAAAGCTTCTGGACCAAGTTCACCATAAGCAAGTACTTCGTATTTTTTGATGGATTTTGCAATCAATGCTGCAGCGCCACCAACTGCTGCGAAGTATGTGCAACCATTTTTCTTCATGGATTCAACTACTGCTGGTTTACGGGAACCTTTACCGATCATGCCTTTGATACCTTGATCAAGCATTGTTGGTGTGTAAGCGTCCATACGACCAGAAGTTGTAGGACCAGCGGAACCAATTGGATCACCAGGTTTAGCAGGTGTTGGGCCAAGGTAGTAAACGAATTTGTTAGTCCAATCGATTGGTAATTTTTCGCCACGTGCTAAAGCTTCAGTCATAACTTTATGAGCAGCGTCACGAGCGGAGTAAATTTTGCCAGTGATAAGAACGCTATCACCAACTTTTAATTTACGGGAAAACTCTTCATTATATTCTTCAGTGTTAATGCGAATTGTTTCAGCCATTGTAATTACCTCCTATCGATTAAAGTTCTGCGTGAGCATGACGAGCAGCATGGCACATGATAGTAACTGCAACAGGAAGACCAGCGATATGAGTTGCACCCCACTCGATGTTTACACCGAGACAAGTTGTAGTGCCGCCCAATTGTGGACCGATACCAGTTTTGTTAACCATTTCCATGATTTCTTCTTCTAATTTTGCATAGTCAGCATCTTTATGAGGAGTACTAATATCGCGAAGCAAAGCTTTTTTGGACAAAACAGCTGCTTGGTCCATAGTGCCACCGATACCTACGCCAAGTACGATTGGAGGGCATGGGTTAGGGCCAGCTTTTTTAACGATTTCAAGAACTGCATTTTTAACGCCTTCAACGCCGTCAGCAGGAACAAGCATAGCTACACCAGATTTGTTTTCAGAACCGAAACCTTTAAGCTCTACTTGGATATCTACTTTATCGCCAGGAACGATGTCAGTGTAGATAATAGCTGGAGTGTTGTTTTGAGTGTTCTTACGGTTGAACAATGGTTCACCTACAACGGATTTACGAAGGTAACCTTCGATGTAACCAGCTGCAACGCCTTCATTGATAGCTTCAGTAAGGTCGCCACCAACGAAATGAACGTCTTGACCTACTTTTA
This sequence comes from Veillonella sp. S13053-19, assembly GCF_002959835.1. Classification (NCBI taxonomy): domain Bacteria; kingdom Bacillati; phylum Bacillota; class Negativicutes; order Veillonellales; family Veillonellaceae; genus Veillonella; species Veillonella sp. S13053-19. The sequence goes on from NZ_PPDA01000002.1 coordinate 154,498, forward strand.
AGAATACCATTGTCATACCAGTATCTTGGCAGTATGGGCGATCTTCAGCATCAGCGATTTCAGCGTTTTCGATGAGTTGATCAAGAACGATACGACCTACTGGAGACTCTTCTGTTTCACGACCTTTTTTCAAGCCTTCATAGATGTCTTTTGGCAAGTGGTAAGCTGCATCCATACATAATTGACGGATAGTTTTTGTAATTTCAGATACTTGGATCTCGCGCAAGATAATCCCTCCTCAGGAAAAATTGAATATTAATTCTAATACCGTGAGATAACTTTTAATTCTCAAGCGTATAAGATATGTACAACTTATACACATTGAGATTTACTCTATGCATCAATCGTAACACACAATATACAGCCTTTCAACGCCTCAACTATACAGTTTTCTCAATGCTTTTCAGGTTTATGAGAATTATTTTCACGAATATTCTTGTATAAATTTCGGTAATTCAATAGACTATATATACCATGTTTTATAATGATGAAAACTCTTTCATAATGTGATAAAAGTCATAGTTTATCATACGTTAATCCTATTTTTACGCCCCTTATCTATAGGGGCTTTCTAATATATAGATTTAGTTTATAATTACTCACAAACCCAGACTATATCTAATAAGATAAATACACTTTTCTATTAACTGATATTACTTTTCAAATAAATCTTTTAAACTTTTCTACAATGCATGTGTATACCGATTATCTTCAATATACTTATATTGCTAACTCTCGTTCATATTCTGTCATTTAACACCTCAAAAACTCAGTAACTACCTATATTTTTAAAACTCTATAGAGTTTATTAATTTTAGTGACTTTCTTATCAATATTTTTAATAACTAATTTTACGTATAAAGTTATGTGTTTTAGTCATACTTAAGAAGGTTTAATTTATAGTAATTTTAAAAAAAAGGCTTGCTTTTATAATTAATCTAACATATAATAACAATCGTACCATTCCTCGATAGCTCAGTCGGTAGAGCAATCGGCTGTTAACCGATCGGTCGTAGGTTCGAGTCCTACTCGAGGAGCCATTCTGGCCCGTTGGTCAAGCGGTTAAGACACCGCCCTTTCACGGCGGTATCCCGGGTTCGATTCCCGGACGGGTCACCACATGGACGATTAGCTCAGCTGGGAGAGCGCCTGCCTTACAAGCAGGATGTCGGCAGTTCGATCCTGTCATCGTCCACCAGAACAAAGGAGCAAGCAGACTGCTTGCTTCTTTTTTTTGTATATGTGATATAATAGTACCAGTTGTTTTGTTTGTAATTTTAAATTGTGATTTTAAAAGAGTTTTATTAAGAGGAGGAATTATGTTTCGTAACTTCGAATTCTGTAAACGTCCCCTACTTGCAGTACTAGGTGTACTACTTGCATCTACATTAGCAACAGCTAATGCTGCTACCATTGATATGAGTCAATTAACTTCTAACGGAGCTAAACCTGTAGTAATTAGTTCTATGGCAGCCAACCAAAATAGTGCTGCGCCTATCGTTAATATTGAAACCAATACACAACCTACTACAAAGGTAGCAAACACACCTGTATCTACACCAATTTCTGGCACTCCAGAAAAGGCAACTATTAGTACATCTAACGCTAATTACGATGGCCATTTAGAGAACTTCCCTAGCCGTAAAGTAACAATCGTTGTACCAGCTAAATTACGCAATGAAAATACAGCGCAATTTGGTCGTTATATGACAGATCGCTTGTCTAATACGCTTAAATATCCTTATTATGATACTGCTATTGTAAGTACTAATACACCAACTGCACAAATCAGAGCGGTTGACCTTGCTCAAATTGCAGCGGCACAAAATTCTGAAATCGTAATTATGCCAGTACCATTACAAGACATCTATGTACAAGTTAATGGTGTTAATGGTATTAATAGTCCATATGCATATAACGATGAAGATCGTGAAATCTACATTACTGCAAAAGTAAATGCATTATTGTACTACTACGATGTAAACGACAAAGTTGTTCACACTGTTCGTACAGGCTTCAACCAAACTGATGATTCTTTGACTATGCCAACACATAAAGCTGTTTGGAATAAAGTTATGAATGTGTTACTTGATAAATTGCCATACAAACGCATTCCTACAGACCGTGACCGCTACCAAGCGCCCGGTATTAACTCTGAAACACCAGTTGTACTTGATTTCCAAGTAGAGCAACCAAGAAATACAGCGTACTCCTTAAAAGGCGTTAGCGTATTATAATGAACAAATGAAAAGAAAAGGCTAGCCCCTCGGCTAGCCTTTTATCTTATAGTTGTTTAGTTACATGCAAACGTAACAAAGCACGTTGCAATGCCGCTTCTGCTCGCTCTACATCAATATCAGGTGTAGGATTAGCCAAACGGCCTTCAGCACGCTCTTTCGCACGCTGAGCACGCTCCACATCAATAGATTCTGGATCTTGGCAATCTGGTGTTACAATACTCACCTTATTATGTTCGATTTCACAGAAGCCACCAAATACAGCAAGTTCACGAGATGTTCCATCTGGTTGATCAATGCGTAAAGGTGCTAAGTCTAATGCAATAATCATAGGTGCATGATTTGGCAAGATACCAAAAGCACCGTCGATAGCCTTACCTACGAAAAAAGTAGATTGCCCTTCGAAGACAATTGCATCAGGTGTGATTATTTGTAGGGTCATAGGTTCCGCCACGGATTATTCCCCCTTCTCTTGCATTTCCTTTGCTTTTTGAACGGCTTCATCGATGGTACCAACCATGTAGAATGCGCCTTCAGGCAATTCATCATGTTTACCATCTAAGATTTCTCTAAAGCCTCTCAATGTTTCGGACAATGGTACGTATTTACCAGGAGAGCCTGTAAATACTTCGGCTACGAAGAACGGTTGACTCAAGAAACGTTGAATCTTACGTGCACGAGATACAGTCAATTTATCTTCGTCAGACAATTCTTCCATACCAAGGATTGCAATAATATCTTGAAGATCTTTATATTTTTGCAATACTTCTTGCACGCCACGCGCTACAGCATAGTGTTCTTCACCAAGTACATGTGGGTCCAAAATACGGCTTGTAGAATCTAACGGATCCACCGCTGGATAGATACCAAGTTCCGCAATGGAACGAGACAATACTGTTGTTGCATCCAAGTGAGCGAATGTCGCCGCTGGAGCAGGGTCAGTTAAGTCATCGGCAGGTACATATACAGCTTGTACAGAAGTAATAGAGCCTTCTTTTGTAGATGTAATACGTTCTTGCAATGCCCCTACGTCATTAGCCAATGTAGGTTGGTAACCTACGGCAGATGGCATACGACCTAAGAGGGCAGATACTTCAGAGCCCGCTTGGATAAAGCGGAAGATGTTATCGATAAACAAGAGCACGTCTTGTTTCTTCACATCACGGAAATATTCAGCCATTGTAAGGCCAGTAAGACCTACGCGCATACGAGCCCCTGGTGGCTCATTCATTTGGCCATATACGAGGGCTGTTTTGTTGATAACGCCGGACTCTTTCATTTCGTTCCACAAGTCGTTACCTTCACGAGTACGTTCGCCTACACCGGAGAATACGGAGTAACCACCGTGCTCTGTAGCGACATTATGAATCAATTCCATGATTAATACGGTTTTACCTACACCGGCACCACCGAAAAGGCCGATTTTACCACCTTTTACGTATGGAGCGATAAGGTCAACGACCTTAATACCTGTTTCCAAGATTTGTGTATCTGGAGAAAGGTCATCAAATTTAGGTGCTGGACGGTGAATCGGCCATTTTTCATCAGCTGTAACTGGAGCTGGATCATGGTCTACCGTTTCACCAAGTACGTTAAAGATACGGCCCAATACGCCTTCCCCTACAGGGACGGAAATAGGATTGCCAGTATCTTCCGCGTCCATATTACGTGTCATACCATCAGTAGAGCTCATCGCAACGCAACGAACTGTGTCGTCACCTAAGTGTTGCATAACCTCTACTACGATTTTTTGTCTATCGTGTGCTTTATGGTCATGGTAGATGTGGATGGCGTTGTAGATGGCTGGCAAATGACCAGCATCGAAGCGCACGTCTACAACTGGGCCGATGACCTGCACAACTTTACCAATATTATTACTCATCGACAGATGTCTCCTTATTTATTGCAAGGCATTAGCGCCACCAACGATTTCAGAAATTTCGTTTGTAATACTAGATTGACGCAACTTGTTGTATTCAAGGCCTAAGGACTCAATGAGTTCCCCTGCATTATCTGTAGCAGATGTCATGGCGGTCATACGAGCACCCAATTCACTTGCTGCAGACTGCAACAATCCATTATAAACAGTAATCTCTAAATATTTTGGTAGCAACGCCTCCAAGACAGATACAGCAGATGGCATGAAATCATACTCTTCGCCCTTTACCTCATCTTGTGGTTGCTCTATCGGCAACAAGCGCTCAGCCTGTGCAATTTGCGTCATAGAATTTACAAAACGTGTATAGATCATGATGACTTCGTCAACTTCATGACGTTCGTATAGTGAAAGTGCTTCATGCATGATGGCACGAGCATGTTCATAGGAAGGTTTATCGGAGAAGCCCGCATAAGACTTATCGATATGAATCCCTCTGGATTTCATGCTGTCTCTAGGTTTTCTACCCGCCGTGATTACACGGTATGTACTAGGATCTTTGCCTTTTAATTCTTCCATAGCAAACTTAAGTACATTAGACGAGAATGCCCCAGCAAGACCTTTATCCGCACCGACTACAATGTAGCAAGTACGTTCAACAGGTCGAACATCTAAAAGAGGACTTTCAAAGCCTTCTAAATCACTATTAGACATATGACGCAAGATTTGCCCAATCTTTTCTGCGTAAGGACGCGTAGCTTCCGCTTTAGTTTGTGCCCTACGAAGACGAGCAGAGGCTACCATCTTCATCGCTTTAGTAATTTGTTGCGTATTGGTAACACTTTTTATGCGTTTTCGCAAATCTTGTGCACTAGCCATACATTACGCCTCCTTACGAGACACTAATGTATGAGTAGAACCAAATGCTTCTACACATTCTGGGATTGCTTGTTTCAATAGATTTTCAGTTTCGTCCTCGATTTTCTTGGACTTTTCAATGTTTGTGATAATTTCAGGATAGTTAGCTTTTACATAACGTAACAGTTCTGCTTCGAATGCCAATACATCCTCAACTTGAATATCTGCCAAATATCCTTTTGTACCAGCATAAAGGTTAATAACCATTTCAGCTACGCTCATTGGCTCATATTGACCTTGTTTCAACATTTCAGTTAAACGTTGACCACGATCAAGTTGAGCACGTGTAGCCGCATCAAGGTCGGAACCGAATTGAGCAAAGGCAGCTAACTCACGATATTGAGCAAGGTCCAAACGCAATTGGCCCGCTACTTGTTTCATCGCTTTAGTTTGCGCACTACCACCTACACGGGATACGGACAAACCTACGTCAACAGCTGGACGAATACCAGAGTAGAACATATCTGTACCCAAGAAAATTTGGCCATCCGTAATAGAAATAACGTTTGTTGGGATGTATGCAGATACGTCACCTGCTTGCGTTTCGATAATAGGCAACGCTGTAATGGAACCGCCACCAAGTTCAGGTGAAAGTTTTGCAGCGCGCTCTAATAGACGGCTGTGTAAGTAGAATACATCGCCTGGATACGCTTCACGCCCTGGTGGACGGCGTAACAATAGGGACATAGCACGGTATGCAGCCGCTTGTTTTGTTAAGTCATCATATACGCACAATACGTGTTTGCCTTGGTACATGAAGTATTCACCCATGGCAACACCAGCGTAAGGAGCGATATATTGAAGAGGAGCACCAGTAGAAGCACTAGCAGATACTACGATTGTATACTCCATAGCGCCTGCTTCTTCAAGCTTTTGTACTACGCGAGCTACAGTAGATTCTTTTTGACCAATGGCTACATAAATACAAATAACATCTTTGCCTTTTTGATTCAAAATAGTATCTAATGCAATCGCAGTTTTACCAGTACCACGGTCACCGATGATAAGCTCACGTTGACCACGACCGATCGGTACCATCGCATCAATCGCTTTAAGACCTGTTTGTAAAGGTTCGTGTACAGATTGACGATCCGCAATACCAGGTGCTGGATGTTCGATAGGACGACGTTCTGTAGCTTGGATAGCACCCTTACCATCAAGAGGTTGACCAAGAGGGTTCACTACGCGGCCAATCAAGGCATCCCCTGCAGGAACGTCCATAATTTTGCCAGTACGGCGTACTTGGTCACCTTCTTTAATCAAGAAGTCATCACCTAATAGTACGGCACCAACATTATCTAATTCTAAGTTCAAAACCAAGCCATATACGCCGTGAGGCAATTCTAACAACTCACCGGCCATGGCTCTTTCAAGACCATAAATATGGGCGATGCCATCCCCTACGTCGAGAACAGTACCCACGTCATCGACATTGAGGTCAACATCATAGTCCTGAATCTGCTGTTTGATTATAGCAGTGATTTCTTCAGGCTTCATTTTCATATATACCCATTCACCCCTATCTAATAGAGTTCGTTCTTAATAAAGATTTTTCTAATTCTTCTAAACGGCGAGCTACAGAGCCATCGATGCGTTTATCCCCTACTTGGATAATGATACCACCCATAATAGATGGATCTTGACGTACGGATAAGATGACATCTTTTCCTGTAACCTCTCTTAGTTTAGCTTGTACAGATGCTTCTACATCAGCTGTGATTGGTTCTGCCACAGTTACAGTAGCTTCCAAAATACCACGAGCTTCACGTGATTTTTGAATAAACGCTGCAATAGCTTCCGCTATATAACGATGACGTCCACGTTTAATCATCACATAGATAAAGTGTAGAGCTACTTTGTCGATACTAGATTCAAAGATTCTACCAACAAGTTTAATCTTCGCATCTTCAGTAACGATTGGATTTTCAAGGAATGAACGAAGTTCAGGCTGTTCTGCCATAACGGAAGCTACATAGCCTAATTGCTCCTCCATGAGTTCCAAATTATTTTGTTCTTGAGCTAATTCAAACATAGCCGAACCATATTTATCTGCTACAATTTCTATGCTCATCGTATCACAACCCTATCGTTTTACTATCAAGTTGACGAATAGCGTCTTCGATCAATTTTGTATTAGTTTCGCTGTTCATATCTTTAGCAACAACTTTACCAGCCATAGCTACAGATAAGGAAACAACTTCATTGCGCAAGCTGTTCATAGCGCGATCGCGTTCAATAGCGATATCTTGACGAGCACGATTTTTTTCTTGTTCAATTTGTTCACGTGCTGTCGCTAATTGTTCGCGTGTTGTATGTTCTGCTTCTTGAACTGCTTTTTCAACAATTTGTTGTGCTTCTTGACGTGCTTTAGCAATTTGAGCAGCATAATCAGCTTTAAAGCCCTCTGCCTCTACACGAGCTTTTTCTGCAGCTTCTAAGTCTTTAGCAATTCGTTCTTTACGTTCTGTCATCATAGCCAATAATGGTTTATATGCAAAACGAGCTAATAGCCAAACTAATATAAAAAAGTTCAACATTTGAGCAAGAATCGTTCCAAGGCTTAAGTCAACCAAGGTTATTCCTCCTCGTTATTATCTGAATAACAAAATAAATGCTACTACTACACCGATGATAGGCATCGCTTCGATCAAACCAATCGCTACGAACATAGTAGACATCAATTGACCACGCAATTCAGGTTGACGCGTAATACCTTCAATTACTTTGCTAGATACAAGACCGTCACCGATACCTGCACCAATGGCACCACAACCTACTGCGATTGCTGCTGCTAATGCGAATAAACCTTGAGCTTCCATAATATACCCTCCATAAAAAATTAATGATCCTCACTAAGAGCCATCCCCAAGTAGGAGGCAGTAAGAACGGTAAAAATAAAGGCTTGAATAATACCAATGAATAAACTAAAAGCAATCCATATCCATGGTACCGGTACAAACCAAGGCAAATTGTACAATACTTCTAACAGAATTTCACCAGCTACGATATTGCCGAATAGACGGAAAGCAAGTGTAACTGGTTTTGCAATTTCTTCAAAGATATTAAGGATTAACAAAGCCTTATATGGTTGAACAAAATGATTGAAATAGGATAAGCCTTTAACTTTAATCCCCATAACCCATACCACTAATGTGCTACATAGAGCTAATGCAATTGTAGTATTAATATCGGATGTTGGTGATGTTAAAGCCTTAAACGTTGGCAGTAAGCCCAGTTCGTTTCCTACAAAAATAAATAAGAAAAACGTAAATAACAAGGAACTCACCATTGGCCAATGACGACCTAAGTTCGGAGCTAATTGCCCCTCTAAGCCTTCCAATATAGATTCAACTATATTTTGCAAGCCTACAGGCACCAATTTTCGTCCCCGGGTGGCTAGTACTGTTATCAGTATTACAATAGCCATAGTAACCCATGTAGCAATTAAAGTATCCAAATTAAATGTCAACCCTAACCACTGCACGACTTCATGGTGTCCCGCATGTAATTCCACGTTCTCAACCCCTTCCATAGACATAATAAAGAACTAATATATTTACAATAAATATAAATATAATATATATGTATCATCATACATCGTTATAGATATATAATCAACAGTTGAAAGGTAAACAATTCTAATTACTCATAAATGTATTGTGTATAATGCATTATTGGAATATATCTATAATTTAACACATCATTAGATTAGAAATGTCGACTAAGCCACCAGTAAACAACATATAATGCGGGCTGAATAAGTGCCACACCAACAAACATGCTAATAGCCTCTATACCGGGAATCTTTAATCCTAAGACTACTAATGAACCTACTAACATAAGACGCCATATCATCTGTCTACGAGCTTTACGAACGACTTTGTAAGGATCCCCGGATACAATGGATTGACCATGCAAAGCTAAACTTAGCAAGTAGAGTACCATTATAAAAATCCCCCAAAACCATCCCCATAGATACTGTTCTAGGCCACATAAAACTTGTATTATACCGCCTAAAAAGGCAATAAAAAAACAAGTCAGCAGCACACGCACTATGAATTTTACATATTGATTCATATATACCTCACTACTTAACTTGTTTGTATAACATATAAAAACCTACTATAGCTCCAATAAGACCAAATACAATCATACATAACGGTTCAGTTCTAAACCAACTATCCAGTGTATATCCAATCCAAATGAAACCACCTATACAGAAAACGAGTGTGAGCCCCGCTGATGTTGCCATAGCGAGGGCTTTCACAAGATCCTTATCCATATTATTTACCAAATCGTTCAGGACGATTAGGATCGCCTAAGAACTCATGGCGCAACGCTTGGATGATGCGTTCAGATGCTTTGCCGTCACCGTAAGGGTTAACGGAGTTAGACATCAATTTATAAGCTGCTGTATTGCTCAACAATTCATGAGCCGCTGCATGTACTGCATCTTTATCAGTACCTACTAGGCGAACCGTACCAGCTTCAACAGCTTCAGGGCGTTCTGTTGTATCGCGCAATACGAGAACCGGTTTACCAAGGGCTGGCGCTTCCTCTTGAATCCCACCAGAATCAGTAAGAATCAAATAAGATTTAGCCATTAAGTTCGCAAATGGTTCATAATCAAGTGGATCAATTAAGGTAACACGTTCTACAGAACCAAGTTCCTCTTGCACCACTTGGCGAACCTTAGGATTCTTATGTACAGGGAACACAACTTGAATATCTTCAAATTCATTAATTAAATCGCGAATAGCTTGATATACGTGGCGCATAGGCTCACCCAAGTTTTCACGGCGATGTGTAGTAACAAGAACTGTGCGTTTTTCAGGATCTAGACCATTAATAGCCGCATCGTCGAATACATAATTATCTTGTACGGTTGTATCAAGGGCATCGATAACTGTATTACCTGTTACATATAGATGATCTGTATTGATATTTTCTTTCTTAAGATTGCTTTCAGAGCTAGAAGTCGGTGCAAAGTGATAGGTCGCAATAGAACCCGTCAATTTACGGTTCATTTCTTCTGGGAACGGAGAGTAAATATCACCAGTACGAAGGCCCGCTTCTACATGGCCTACAGGAATCTCTTGATAGAAAGATGCCAAAGCACCTGCAAAGGTAGTTGTAGTATCACCATGAACGAGTACTACATCAGGTTTTGCTTCTTCTAGTACATCCTTAAGACCTAACAAGGCACGATTTGTCACATCGTACAAGGTTTGGCCTTGGCTCATAATATTTAAGTCGTAATCAGGGGTAATATTAAACAAGTTTAGTACTTGGTCGAGCATATCGCGATGTTGTGCCGTAACGGTTACAATCGGCTCCATATCTGGTGCTGCTTCTAGTGCTTTTACAAGAGGAGCCATCTTGATAGCCTCAGGTCTTGTACCAAAGATTGTCATAACTTTTAACATAGTTGCCTCCAACATAGTAGGATAGAAAAAATGGGGCGCCAAGCGCCCCACATATGGTTATTCCTTATGGGAACCCTCTGATTCCTCTAAAGCTTTTGCCAATTCTTCACGATCAAAGGAAATAGTTTCATCTGAATCGCTGCGTTCAATTGTAGGACGTGGTAATGGATGTCCAGCCGCATCACTATGGGTAATAACCCCAAGGCGACGAGCCACAAAAATACTGCCTAAGAAGATAACGAGTACCAATGCAATACCAATCCAAGCATTGACCTCTGCTACGATGACGGACACGCCACCAAACAGAGCTGTTACGGCATACATCATTAGCACCGCTTGTTTTTGAGATAAACCTTGAGCTAACAAACGATGATGCACATGGCCTTTATCAGGCTTAAAAATTGGACGACCGCTAATTTTACGGCGTACGATAGCAAATAATGTATCCAGAATTGGTAAGCCAAGTACGATTGCAGGAACTACTAATGCAATAGTAGCTGCTGTTTTAACAGCACCCATTACAGAAATAGCTGCTAAAGTATAACCGAGGAGCATAGAACCCGTATCACCCATGAAAATTTTCGCTGGGTTAAAGTTATACCGCAAGAACCCTACTGTTGCACCTGCAAGTGCAAGAGATATACATGCTAAGTCAGTTTGACCAAGTTGTAATGTCATCGCACATACAGCAATGCATGCTATAAAGGAAATACCTGCTGCCAACCCATCAAGGCCATCGATGAGGTTTACGATATTCGTAAAGCCTACAATCCAGAAGATCGTCAATGGAGCTGCCCAATATTTAAGGTATACTACACCACCCCAAGGAAGGTTGATGAAATCTACACGAATATCATAAGCCACCAAAATAGCAGCTGCTATGATTTGGCCCATTAACTTAGTTTTTGGCTCAATCTGTTTAATATCATCCCAAATGCCAACAAGCACAAGAATAACAGTACCAAGTACAAAGCCAAATAATTTATGATCATGCGGGATAGATCCATTAAAGAGGACCGACCCGACATAACCGAGAAAGATTGCTAATCCACCAAGTCGTGGAATCGCACCATGATGCACCTTACGGGCATCTGGTTTATCTATTGCCCCGACGGCAATGGCAAAGCGTTTCACCAAAGGGGTTAGTGCAAAGGTTATGATGAGCGCTAGAGCAAAGGCCCATACATAATCGAGCACATAATCACTCATAAGACACCTCCAACAACTAGGTTGAAAAACGGGATTAGTTCGTTAAGCTACGAATAGGTGCAGGAATACGACCACCACGAGCGATGAACTCAGCTGCACTATACGGACTCACTTCAATAATTGGGGCATAACCTAATAGCCCACCAAACTCAACAACCTCTCCAACAGTTTTACCTGGTACAGGAATTACCCGAACTGCAGTTGTCTTATTATTAATCATACCAATAGCTGACTCATCTGCAATAATGGCAGAAATTGTATCAGCCGTTGTATCGCCAGGAATCGCAATCATATCAAGGCCTACAGAACATACACATGTCATAGCCTCTAATTTATCAAGTGTTAAACTGCCACAAGATACGGCATCAATCATGCCCGCATCTTCAGATACAGGGATAAATGCACCACTGAGACCACCAACGTGAGAGGATGCCATAAGGCCACCCTTTTTCACTGCATCATTCAATAATGCAAGTGCTGCCGTAGTACCATGACAACCACACGAGGACAAGCCCATTTCCTCAAGAACATGAGCTACCGAGTCACCTACAGCTGGCGTTGGAGCCAAAGATAAATCGATAATACCAAATGGTTTACCAAGACGGCGAGATGCCTCTTGTGCTACCAATTGGCCTACACGAGTAATTTTGAAAGCAGTACGTTTAATAGTTTCTGCTACAACGTCAAAGGATTGACCACGAACGGATTCAAGAGCATGTTTAACAACACCTGGGCCAGATACGCCTACAGAAATGGCGCTATCCCCTTCAGTGACACCGAAGAAGGCACCCGCCATAAATGGATTATCCTCAACAGGATTACAGAAAATAACTAGCTTAGCACAGCCAAGAGCATCATTATCCTTTGTAAGTTCAGCAGTTTTCTTAACGATGATACCCATGTCGCGCACGGCGTCCATATTAATACCAGTTTTAGTGGAACCTACCGCAACGGAGCTACATACGATATCCGTAGTTGCTAATGCTTCAGGAATAGAGTCAATCAAAATGCGGTCAGCTCGAGTAGCCCCCTTTGTTACAAGGGCAGAGAAACCGCCGATAAAGTTAACCCCTACGGCCTTCGCAGCGCGATCCATAGCTTCTGCTACAGGTACATAAGATGTTAAATCACTACCACCAGCCACTAGAGAAATTGGCGTTACAGAGATACGCTTGTTGATGATAGGAATACCGAACTCGCGCTCAATATCTTCACCTGTAGATACAAGGTGTTCTGCTTCTTTTGTAATGCGATCATAAATGCGATCACATAGCTCTTTACCAGAGCTAGATGCGCATTCTAACAAGCTAATCCCCATCGTAATGGTACGAACATCAAGCTTGTTATCATGAATCATCTGATTCGTTTCTAAAATATTGTCGATAGATAACATAGTGCCTCCTATCCTACACGGTGCATGCTCAAGAAAATATCTGCATGCTGTGCACGGATTTCAACACCAAGTTCTTTACCTTGTGTATTCAAAGCCTCTTGGATAGATGTAAGGTTTTTCATATCTTCAGACTTTGTTTCACACATCATAATCATATTGAAAACGCCATCAAGAATGGTTTGATTAATAGACATAATATTTACACCGTGGTCAGCAAGTACTGTACTAACCCCAGCTATGATACCAACGCGGTCAACGCCGACAACGGTAACAACTAATTTCATAACATCACCTTTTCTAAGCACTACAAACTATATAGCCAATATAGGGCATTCAATAAACTATATTAATATATTATATCACATTTATTACTTTTAGACGGTGAAATCTTTATGAGTTTTCATGTAAAATCAGTAGGTTCCACCTCTTCAAACACAGCAGCAGTTATACTGCAGCAGCCCATGTGGCTATTACACTTCGTCAGACAATGCGGCTGTAACAATTTCTTCACCCGCCGTTAAGAGTGCGATAAGACCTTTATCCCCTTTATAGCTTTCACCATAAATTTTATATAAGTCTTCCGTGCCAGAAGGACGAGCCACAAACCAACCGGTTTCGGTTTCTACACGAACACCATCAATAGGCATATCCTTGTACAAGGACGTAGTGCGTACATTCGTAATAGCATCTCCATCGACCTCTGTAGCCGTAATAGAGCTTGCATTTAACTGTTTCAACTTAGCCTTAGCTGCCTTCGTACAAGCCGCATCAATACGACCAAAACGAGGGTCTCCACAACCTTCGACAATATTGTTATACAGTCTATCTACAGTAGCGCCCATTACAGCGTACATTTCCATGGCCAATAGAGCCATTACCATACCATCTTTATCGGTAGTCCATACGGTACCGTCTTTTTTGAGGAATGATGCACCAGCAGATTCTTCGCCACCGATTCCAATTTCGCCATCAAATAATAAAGAGCTGAAATATTTAAAACCTACAGGTACTTCATAAACAGGAATATCTTTTACGGCCGCCCATTTATCAATCATTGTAGTACAAACAACGGTTTTACCTACCCCTTTATCCTTCCAACCACGCGTTGTAAATAGATAATCCGCAGCAGTTACAAGGAATGCATTTGGAGAGGTAAGACCATCCGCACTAACGATACCATAGCGGTCATAGTCAGGATCATTACCTACGGCCAAATCATAGTTACCGATTTGCTTGATAACGTCGGCCATGGCATATTCAGAGGAGCAATCCATGCGAACCTTGCCATCATGGTCATACGTCATAAAGCTAAAGGTTGGATCGTACTCATCATTGATAATATCCATATTGAGATTATAACGCTCTTTAATAGCGCGCCAATAACCAAAACCACTACCGCCGAGAGCGTTTACAAGAACCTTCGGTTTAGCACTTTGAATAGCTTCCATATTGATGATAGAAGATAATTCTTCAACATATAAACCTTTATAATCATATGGAACTTGTCGGTCTGGTTCAATATTATCGATACTAATCCGTTTGAACCCTTCTAATTCACAGTATGCACGTACATACTCATTAGCGCGAGTTTCAATCCACTTTGTAACAAGGGTATCCGCAGGACCACCATTCGTCGTATTGTACTTGATACCACCATTATCTGGAGGATTATGAGATGGTGTAATCACAATGCCATCCGCCATATGATCGTGGCTTTCATTATAGCGAATAATCGCGCGAGACACAGATGGTGTGGGTACGAAATCCATATTCGCATCAACCATAGCCATCACGCCATTACCAGCGAGCACCTCTAGCACAGTTATTAGGGCAGGCTGAGACAATGCATGTGTATCTTGCCCAACAAAGAGCGGACCAGTAGCGCCAAATTGCCCACGGCCATCACAGATAGCCTGCGTAATAGCCGCTACATGTAAATCTGTGAAAGTACCATTTAAGGATGTACCACGATGGCCAGATGTACCAAAGGATACTAGTTGTGTCGGATCTGTAATATCCGGTGCATTATCAAAATAAGCATCCACAAGGGTTTGCACATCAATAATATCTTGTTCTTGTACAGGCGTACCTGCTAATTTGTGAGCCATAGGAACCTCCTAACCTCATCATGAGAGAATCTCTCTCGAATTATTAATTTTATATTTTTACAATCAGATACAAGTAATCTACAAAATGTATATAACATTCACCAAAACATTATATTTACACATAATTAATATAAGATGACAAAGAACAACAATTTCCATAAAAATATTATTTATATTTGTTATTTTTTATTTCTATAGCTGTTTTATTTGTTATCAGTTACAACAGCAGTGGCATCTTGAGCTATTGTGCCTTGTGCTTTCAACTGATTGGTTACCTCAGTAGGCAAAATAGGACGAGTAAAACCTTGACCGATAACCTCTTGAGCATCGGTAATCAAGATAAATACATTTGGATCTGCTTCTTCAATAACCTCTTTCAATTTGTTAACTTGTAACAGGTTAACCGCTACCATAACAATATTTTTTGGCGTTCGAGTATAGGCCCCAACACCTTCGATGATCGTTGCGCCACGACCTACCTTGTTGATGATACATTCGCAAACATCATCGGTACGATAGGTGATGATGAAAGCAACCTTTCGTTGGTTGAAACCGATAACAACCTTATTGGTTATAATAGTATATACATACACACTAATAAGTGTTACCGCTACTGCTTCAAGACCGACAACGCCTACAGCAGCTAATAGAATGGCACAGTTGATGGCACTATTAATAGATCCCATTTGAAGGCCATAATATTTTCGAACGATAAGAGCAATTGGATCAAGACCACCCGTATTACCGCCTACACGGTAGACAATACCAAGACCCACACCAGTCGTAATACCAGCCATCATGGAACTCAGCAAAGGATCCTTAATAATCATGTCATACTGCAGGAAATCAAAGAGATCGATCATCCAAGATAACATGAGTGTCCCGTATAGCGTCTTTACTACGACACGCGTACCAAGCCATTTCCAAGCAGCCCAGAATATAGGAATATTTAAAATCATATTCCAAGAACCAACGGATAAGCCCGTTACATAGTATAAAATCAAACCGACCCCACTAATACCAGTACTAACTAGTTTATGAGGCAATACAAAAGCATCAATACCGGCACCAAATATGGCACATCCAACGGCGACCATAAGGCATTGATACACAACATCTTTATACTTGGCGAACATAGCTCCCTCCAAATTGCTATTTCACTATAAATATTCTATAATGAACTAACTAAACTATACGCTATTTACAATACTGTTAAGAATTGAACAACATGTGTATACAAAATCATCATAAACCACTTAATGGTTATTTTCAATCACTTTATAACAGTATAAAATAAACATATAAACTGCATATATTATGTACATTATGAACGAGGCTATTATGAGTAAAAGTTTTGAGCAACTCGGTTGCAGTAAAATCAACATCGGTCTGGCTATTACGGGTAAGCGTGACGACGGCTACCACGATATCGATTCCATTTTCCAATCCATTCGTCTTAGCGACTCTATTTATTTTGCTAAACACCATTCCGTAGTGTTTTCTGGAGGTGCTCCAGAGTTGCCAGACTATATGCAAAAACTGGTAACCTACGACGAAGACAATTTATCGCTCAAAGCGTTACGTGCAGTGCAAGCCTATACAGGTTGTAAGGCAGGTGCTGCCATTCATTTATTAAAACGCATTCCTATTCAAGCAGGTCTCGGCGGTGGCAGTGCAGATGCAGCAGCCATGCTATTAGGCCTCAATCGCTTCTGGGACTTACGCCTCACTCAAGAGGAGCTGTTAAAAATCGGTGCCACTCTCGGCTCTGACGTACCATTTCTATTGCAAGGTGGTACAGCTCGCGGCACAGGTCGCGGCGAAATACTAACCTATAAACAATCGCCAGAACCGCACTGGTTATTACTCGTTAAACCAAAGGTATCTGTTTCTACAGCAGCTGCTTATGGTCGCTTTAACGGTAAATCCGAAGCTACTAAGAAAACAATTGATACTGTATTAAGCCACGTTGAAAACAACGACTTGGCATCTGCTTTCACTAGTAGCGCCAATACCTTTGAAGAGCTATTATTCCCAGATCACGAAGAACTTGTAATCTGTAAAGAGTTCTTTACAAGCCGCGGATACCCAACCATCATGACTGGCAGCGGTCCAACGATGGTAGTATTACTTAATAAACCAATGGAGGCATTGCAGCTCCAAGAGGAAATTAAAGCAGCTGGCCACGATTGGCTTTCCCTCATTACTAAAACATGTACACAGGAGGACTTACCATGACAAAACGGTTACAACCTATACGACTCGATGCGTATAAACCACTGAGAGAAGTTGTAAGTGAAACATTGCGTCAAGCCATCCAAGATGGTGTGTTAAAGCCTGGTGAACGTCTCATGGAAATCCCTCTCGCTGAAGAGTTGGGCGTGAGCCGCACTCCGATTCGCGAAGCCATTCGTAAATTAGAACTAGAAGGCTTTGTCGTTATGGTTCCTCGTCGTGGTACTTACGTTGCCAATATTTCTTTAAAAGATATTACCCAAGTATTTGAAATTCGATCAGCCCTCGAAGAATTAGCCGCAGGTCTTGCAGCAGAACGCATCACTGAAGAAGAAATCGAAACCTTAGAACGAATGCTTGTAGAAATCGGCGACCACATGGAAAATAAAGACATGGATTCCGTCGTAGCTGCGGATGTAGAGTTCCACGAAGTGCTATACCGTGCATCTCGTAACGAACGACTAGCAGATATTGTTCATAACTTGCGCGAACAAACCTACCGCTTCCGTAGTTTCTCTATGAACCAACCTGGTCGACTTAGAAAAACTTGGGAAGAACATCGGCAACTCGTAGAGGCTATCGCTTCTCATAATGCTACTCAAGCTCGCAAGTTAGCTAGACTACACATGGAGCATTCAGAACAAACCTTATTACAAGGTATGGAAGAGTCCCAAGAATTCGGTCATTCTCAGAAGTAATACACAACTACATACGAAAAACATAAAATCACAGCTCTTTGAGCTGTGATTTTGTATTTTGTATCCAGTATTATGCTTTTCTCTCATATCCTTTTAATCCACATGTTAATTGAACTTTTAAAGTTTTCCTGCCTAAGTTATAATTTTTTTTACTAAACCTAGTACTGAATTAGCATAGCTTTTAGTCATGATACTATGTCTTTTTTACATACATTCGTTGTATAATTTATTCTAAAGGCGTGCGATTTATATGGCTTTATTTAGAGAAAGGACTGATACTCAATGCAAGCCCAGTTAAACGCTACAATATCTTTGATCAATGGATATTTGTGGGATTATCTTATTATCTTCATCCTCATCGGTGCAGGTCTTTATTTCACATTTACAACTAAATTCGTACAAATTCGATACTTAGGTGAAATGATTCGACTCATTGCAAGTAGTGCTGGTGAGAAAACTGAAAAGAATCACATTTCTTCATTCCAAGCGTTCTGCGTAACTACAGCATCTCGTGTAGGTGTTGGTAACATCGCAGGTATCGCGATTGCCGTAGTAATCGGTGGCCCTGGTGCTATCTTCTGGATGTGGGTTATCGCACTTCTTGGTGCCTCCACAGGCTTCGTAGAATGTACATTGGCCCAAATCTACAAAAAACCTCTAGCTAATGGTGGTTTCTATGGTGGTCCAGCTTACTACATCCGTCAAGGTTTGAATAGCCCTGGCTTCTCCGTTTTATTCGCAGTACTTATTACGATCACATTCGGTTGGATTTACAACTCCGTACAAGCTAATACATTAGCAGCATCCTTGGTAACTCTTGATGTTCCTGCTCATATTACTGGCGGTATCGTAGCTGTCTTAATTTTATTCATCGTATTCGGTGGCTTAAGTGCAGTTGCAAAAGTTGCAGAAATCCTAGTTCCAGTAATGGCATTTGCTTACATCGGCACAGCATTATACGTTATGATTACTAACATTACACAATTGCCGCATGTATTCTACTCCATCTTCTCTCATGCATTCACACTTGATGCAGCTGGTGGCGGTCTCTTCGGTGCCGTTATGATGACTGGTATCAAACGTGGTCTATTCTCCAACGAAGCTGGTCAAGGTTCCGTTCCTAACGCAGCGGCTACTGCTACTGCAAATCACCCAGTTGAACAAGGTTTAATCCAAGCGTTCGGCGTATACTTAACAACATTCATCATCTGTACAGCATCTGCGTTCATCGTTCTTATCATTGGCGATTACACGACTACAGGTCTTACAGGCGTTGCATTGGTACAACATAACTTAGCACAAGAACTTGGTCCATGGGCTCCATACGCAATGGCATTGTTCATCGTTATGTTCTCCTTCAGTTCCCTAGTTGGTAACTACTACTATGGCGAAATCAACATCACTCACCTTACCGATAAAAAGATTTATCTAAATCTCTTCCGTCTTGGTGTAGTAGCAATGTCTTACATTGGTTCCGTTGCATCCCTTGAACTTGTATGGAATGCTGCCGATTTATTCATGGCACTTCTAGTTCTTACAAACGTAACAGCTATCGTGCTTCTTAACAAACAAGCAGTTGCTGCACTTGCTGACTACGTAGATCAAAAACGCCGTGGCATCAAAGTCCCTGTATTCAACAAAAAAGTACTACCTACTCAAGAAGGTTTAGTATGGTGGGGCGATGGTCAAACTACAGACAGCTCTGCTGCTGAAAAACATTAATCAATCGATTAATTAAATCATTACACACATAAGGGTCCTTATTCCTCCGAATAAGGGCTCTTATTTTTTTGAAAGCTTTTAATTTACATACTAATCTCGGTCAACTAAAAGAAATTTATACACTACGCCAAAACTACTAAAGCAAATTTATACATTAAATCAAAACAACTGAGCAATTTTATACACTAGCCGCAGAAGGCTAAAGCAATTTTTTCTCCTTTAATAGCAGTGAGTAAAATCACAGTATTTATCTATATTTTTACTTACTTTTAAAGATTCAAAACTATAGAATATATTTATAAAAACGAAAAGGGTATTATGTATACAACGTCGAATACATAAGTATGTGAAAATTTAGCACAATTAATAAATTTACTCTGATATTCAGGAGGCAATTATGAGCGGTTACAACCCATATGAAAACATGCTAAACACTTTAGACGTAGCAGCTGAGAAACTCGGCTATTCTCGTAGCGATTACGAAGTATTGCGTCATCCAGAACGCGAATTAAAGGTAGCAGTACCTCTTCAACTAGACAATGGTGAAGTTCGCGTATACGAAGGCTATCGTTGCCAACACTCCACATTACGCGGCAGCGCTAAAGGTGGTCTTCGCTTCCATCCAGATTCCGATGAAAACGAAGTTCGTGCATTGGCAGCTTGGATGACTATTAAAAACGCCATCGCTAACATTCCTTATGGCGGCGGTAAAGGCGGTATTAAAGTTGATCCTAAAACTTTAAACCCTCGCGAATTAGAACGCTTAACTCGTAACTTCGTACGTCGTATTGCGCCAATCATTGGTGTTAATACTGACGTTCCAGCTCCAGACGTAAATACAAACTCTCAAATCATGAGTTGGATCGCTGACGAATACAGCACATTAAAAGGCGAATGGAGCCCTGGTATCGTTACTGGTAAACCTATCGAAGTAGGCGGTTCCTTAGGTCGTAATGAAGCGACTGGTCGCGGCTGTCTCATCGCATTACAAAGTTACTTAGCTAAGAAAAACTTAGACATCAAAAACCTTACTGTAGCAGTTCAAGGCTTCGGTAACGTAGGTTCCGTAGGTGCTCGTCTTATCGCTCAAGCAGGCGCTAAAGTTGTGGCTATCGGCGACGTAAGCGTTAACATCTACAACCCTAACGGTATTGATGTGGAAAAAGCATACGAATATGCTAACTCCCATGGTCGTTCTCTTGAAGGTTACAGCGAACCAGGTATGACTACAATTGGCGCTCAAGAATTATTGGCTCAACCAGTTGATGTATTGTACATGGCAGCTCTTGAAAACCAATTGAACAAAGACAACATGGAAAACATCCAAGCTAAAATCATCTTGGAAGGTGCTAATGGCCCTACTACTAATGATGCAGATAAATACTTCTATGAAAAAGGTATCGACATCATCCCTGACGTTCTTGCTAACGGCGGCGGCGTAGTTGTATCCTACTATGAATGGGTACAAAACAAAGCAAGCTTCTACTGGACTGAAGAAGAAGTTAACGAAAGATTAACTAAAAACATGCAAAATAGCTTCGAAGCTGTTTGGGAAATGCAACATAAATACAATGTACCACCTCGTCAAGCAGCGTACATGGTTGCTCTTGAACGTCTCGTAGTTGAAACTAGATGGCGCGGTTATAACTGCTAATCCTTTCTACCTCCATAACATTTAGCCATAAAAAAGGCGTAAGCTCATTTGAGCTTACGCCTTTTTGTTTGCCTATAAATCTTTTTAGGGTTATAGGACAAAACGTGTTGGTTTTATAGGGGATGGAGCCAGTAAATTACTGCTTCCATCGCCATTTTAAGTTCTTTTGATAAACTTAGAGGGTGGACAAAATGTGTTGGTAAAAAGTCCCAAACCCCTTGATTTTACTGGCTTCAATAAGGTTATATCTTCTTAGAAAATCGTGTTCTAAGTGGAGGGAATAATCATGCTGGTAAGATGTATAAATTGTGGATTTTCTTGTCAAAAATATGGGAAAACTAAAGCTGGATCACAACGATGGCATTGTAAGCAGTGTAACATCACCTTTACACAAACTATTGATAATACTACTAAATGTTTTCATCGATTTCTAAATTGGTTATTTAGTAAAGAAACACAACAGGACATGCCTGGGCAGGGCCGTACATTTCGTAGACAGATAGCTGATTTCTGGCAAATATGGCCTATGCCGCCCAAAATTGAA
>NZ_PPDA01000003.1:0-38107 GCF_002959835.1 Veillonella sp. S13053-19
CTTTTTTTCTTAGGATTTAATTCTTCTTTACGTTGCTTATAAAATTGCCAATATTTTTTGTCTTCCATAGAGAAAGGTGTGTAACGTAGCTCATTATAAGTTAGGTCAAAATATTTATAGGCATTTTCCATATCACCTAGTTCGTAATAGATAATACCTGCCCATAGAAATGTACTGCCATCAGGAACTGTTTTTCGCGCCTCTAATGCAATATTTATCCATTCAAGTGCCTTAGAATAATCCTTTAACTCTTTAAATCTGCCAGAAATTTCAGAACATAGCCCACTAGTTGGGGTTACGAATTGAGTAGCAGGTTTTGGAATTAAATCCCAAGCCCTCATTAACTTATCAATCCTTTCCTGAAGAGTTTTAGCTTGTCTCGACTCACATATAATATTATTAATTTCACTATTTAACTCAGGATTAATATCAGATAAATACATGGTTTTCCTTTCATTTATAATTCTTCATTAACAACTTTTGAGTAACTTTCCATTTTTAGGCTTACGGGATTTCTTATAACGTTCTTTGCTCTTTGCCCCACGGGAATAGTTGCCTAGCCCATATTCCAATCGATAATTATTAGAATCAAGCATCCATTTCCGTACTGTATGAGATTTAGCTCCATAATAACAACCGCAACGATTCCAATAGGAAACAGCATCTTCAGGATTATGTCCCATATATGCATTCTTTAAAGAGTATTTATTACCATCTATACCTTTGAAAACTGCATCCTCAGGAATCTGTAAGGTCGTCTAAAAAATGGAAACCGCGTGCGTACAATTCCACGCACATATACCATCAGAATTGAAGGTTTGTGTGGGGCTACAGTTTGCTGGTTTTTAACTATATTTCAACAATTTTTCTTCATGTAATGCTTGAATTTGTTTCAAAATAATCTCGTTCATTTGTTTTTCTAATAAATCATTAGTAGAGTTGCAGATAATTTTAACAACAGAAGCAGCAGATAATAGTCCTAACCTCATAAAGTATTCAAGTTCAAGATCATCATCTTCAATTGATTCCTTAACATTTTCCATTCCTTCTTCAACAAAATATAGCGATAGGTGTCGTGCAAAATAATTATCTAATCCTTCTTGAGCACCTTTTTGGCTTTTATACTCGGTTACAGACTTTAGTAATTCAAAAGATTGCTTTTTCTGAGCACTAGAAATAATAGGAGACTCATTCAAAAGACCAAGTATATATTCTACATCTCCCCATATTTCAAAATCCTCTTCAAATTTCACTTGCAAAATAGCAGGAATAATGATTTTGAAAGGTTCATATATCTTATTGACAAATAAACTACTAATTAAGTCAGTAAGTGCTTCTCTACTCTTAGAATTATTAAAAGAAAATTTCTTTTGAAGAATAGAAATCTTCTTTTTCTGATTTTTTGTAACACAAAATTCAGCAATTTTATTAAAGTCTATATTCATAGTTTTAAGGTCTCCATATATTTGTAGATTATCTTGAATTTTACTCGAACACCATCAAACAAGTGCGATATGCTGCTTTTATAGATGAACCCGCTCCTCCTTTTTCAGACGACCCCAGGCAGTGTATTTGCCGTACCATAAGAGATTGCCGTGGATGTCGGTCATCTCCCTCGGGATGCCAAACGGGTCATAGGCGTAGCGGCGGTTAAGTACGGTACAAAAAGGGTGTCTGAAAATATCGAATCTTACTTTTTAGTTTTTTTCTTAGGATTTAATTCTTCTTTACGTTGCTTATAAAATTGCCAATATTTTTTGTCTTCCATAGAGAAAGGTGTGTAACGTAGCTCATTATAAGTTAGGTCAAAATATTTATAGGCATTTTCCATATCACCCAATTCGTAATAAACGATTCCTGTCCATATAAACACACCTGCTGCAGGTTCATCTTTTCGTGCCTCAAGTGCAATTAACATCCACTCAAGGGCTTTTTGATAATCACCTAATTTTTTATAATTTTCTGAAATACCACAGGCGATTGCCGAAGTAGGCTCAACGAATTGAGTGGCTGGTTTGGGTAAAAGTTCCCATGCTTGATTGAGAATATCAATGCGTTCCTCCGGCGTAGTAGCATCATTTGAGTTACATACAAAATCATTGATTTTTTTGTTTAATTCATAATTTACTTGATCTAAATACATAATTTCTCCTTCTTATGTGCATTCTTTAAAGAGTATTTATTACCATGTTGGTCCAGGTGTGTACCTGTGCAGGGGTTCGTAGCTGTATTGGCGTAGATATAGGTATATCTGCCGTCCGGGTGGACTTCTTGCAGTAAATGGCTGCCGTCCCAAACGAATCCGGTTTCCTCTTCGAGGTCGTCTGAAACTTCTTCGTTTTTCAGACGGCCTTAATGTTTTATCAGGTTTCTATTAAATATGTAACTTATTGTTTGTAATATCCCATTAGGTTTCTAATTTCTTTAGATTTCTTTTTATCGTGATATTCTTCAGATGTATAATGTTTTGCATCATATCCAAACTCATTTTTTATATTTGTTTTAGCACCATTTTTTAAAAGAATTTCAATAATATCAAGATTTCCATGAAGACAAGCATTTTGAATAGGAGTGAAATTTAATTCACCTTGTTGATTGACATTTGCTCCATTTTCTATTAATAGAATAACATCTTTTTTAGATTGGGAATTAACTGCTAAATTTAATAATGTTTCTCCCATAAATCCTAAGTCATGTACGGAGGTTATAGGACTATGATTCAAAAAACTAGGGAAATCCTGATATTAAAAAAAAGATTTTTCAAGAAATTATTCATTATTTAGCCTCATAAAGAATTTATTTAGTATATTCAGATTTTGCTTTTTCTTTTAAAGCATCTAGCCTATTTTAACAACCATTTATTTTGATTGTATGTCTCCAGGGTTACATTTTTCTATCCTAATTAGTTATAACTCGATACATCTTTTGGCATGATTAATTTGCGCACTTAGAGTTGCGCATATAGACGCTTGAGGTGATACTGGAGTATCACAAAACCTTTTCGCTAGTTGATATTCTCGATCACATTTATCAGATTTATTATTTTTTTATTTGCTTTGTTAAACAATTATTGTAACTTTGCCAAACACTCTAAAGGGATTTAATCCTAGAAAATCTACCCAATTTACGATACTAAATGCATAAGTATAAAAATTTGTACCTCCTAAATATTTAATAGGATTGTGATTCACAAACCGCCCGGCCTCTGGCTCGTAATAACGCATCAGGTTGTAATGCAGCCCCGTTTCATGGTCGACATACTGGTTCTGCAGGCGGAAGGGCTCGTATGCGCTATCTGTTACTTTGGTTTCGCTCTTTAGTTTTCCCCAACCGTAATAATCCCTGAGCCAAACCAGGTTACCGTCCTTATCAATCATCTCTCTCGGGATGCCGATTTGGTCGCAGTGGAAGTAGTGGGTTTGTTGGCGGCTTTCGCCGTCGGCCAGTTCGCGGTGGATCAGGTTGCCGGTGCAGTCGTAGTAATAGGTCGTGCCGTGGTAGGTTTTAAGGCGGTCGAGTACGTCGTAGGCAAAGCGGTAGCACGTACTGTTTTCATTTGTGATAGCTAACCGACTATTTTCCCAGGCATACCTTTGTCAGTATTTTTTTAATAAAAATCATAAGAAAGGTCGTCTGAAGGTTATTTCAGACGACCTTAATATTTTGTTGGGTCTCGACCCAACTTACGCTTGCTACAGTTAATAAAATCAGATGAATGTATCAGAACACTTATGTAGTTTATATTTTTCCCAATGAAAATTACTAATATCGGCCTCTGAAGCATTCACTATCTTTGACTTGATAGAATATTCCATAAATTTTTTTCTTTGTTGAGTTAAGTCATCCTCATTTTCCCAGCAACTCATACATTCATCGCAACAGAAAAATAACTTATTAAAGTTAATGTTTTTTTTAATAATTAATCTTCCTTGTCCATCACATATAGGACATTCTTTAAACCAAAAATAATCAGTTTTTTTCATATTGGATCTCCTGTAATAGATGTCTGCCTTCACATCGTCTTAAAATTTCTATTACGTAAACAATGCTAGAATTTTCTAGATATTACGATATTACGCAAGATATAGCTTGCATAAATTATTGTGCCAAATACCCTGTGTCATAATCTAAATCGTCAGTTTCCACAAACTCATCTAAGAAATTATATATTTCTTCTATATCTACTTGAATTGGTATGTTTATTGCATAGAAATTTACATTAAATGCTTCATACTCACATCCAAGTTCTATTAGTTTAGTTAATATTTTATCTTTAAATTTCTGGTTTTCATTAAAGAAAACAATCCGCAATGTACTATTTTTACTATGAATTATAGTTTTATCATATAATAAATAATCTTCTTCCTTTTGTATTACACTAACAATATCACCTAAAGAGATTTCTTTGCTATAAAAAGGAATATTATTTATTTTAAGATAGCCTTCTTCAGTCACTTCTGCCCAAATGCTTTCCATAGATACTGGAGGATAACCATCAATTACTTCTAGATTAAAAAAAAGCTTTTTCATTTTAATTACCTTAAATAACCTTGCTAACTACTGTAGGATCTTGATTCGACCTTTAGGTTTATTTATAAGACCATTGTATCCCCAAATTTTGTATTTATGAACCCATTGATACAGTTGCCCAGAGTTAATACCCGCTACAATAGCTACTTCCCTTAAACCTTGATAGAATAATTCAATTGCTTTTCTTTTAAATTCATAACTATATCTCATGAAAATACCGTATTAAGCAGTTAAGAAAAGTTAAGGTTATCTATTAATAAAGCATACAAAAAAGCAGTACTACTAACGTTAAGGCACAGAGTGGCAATAGCCAAGCGGCCAGTCATACGTCTAGTAGTACTGCTTTTGATACTATAAGTATAAAAGACATATCAAACATCGTCAATAATAGAACCTATAGCTAATTTTAGGCAAAGCTATTAAACATATATTGACATATGTTAACATACTCTAATATATAATAAGAACCCTCTACCGATTAGATAAAGGGTTTTTCAGAGATGATTGTATGATTTTGAAAACATTATATTTATTGCTTTCCCCTCTATTCTACCACATAAATTTTAGGGGGCAAAAAAGGGGCAAATTATACTTAACTTATAGACTACTTATGAATATCTAAGAGTATCAATAAAAAAGAACCCTCTATCAATTTGATAAAGGGTTCTATATATTACTATTCAAGGAACGGGCTCCAATTGCCTTACCAAGTATATTAATATCTAAAATTGAATGGCGGAGAGGGTGGGATTCGAACCCACGGCCCCTTGCGGAGTCACTGGTTTTCAAGACCAGCTCCTTAAACCACTCGGACACCTCTCCATAACGGTACTATTATATCAGATTGGCCCAACAATAAGCAATAACGTAATAGTTAAGCAAGCAAAAAAGCTGGCTCATAGCCAGCTTTTTTCATGTGTATTTAGTGATTAGAACAAGTCTTTTTTCCACATACCAATGATAGCAATAATAGAAAATACTACTGCAATACCTATAACCTCATAAAAACCATTCACATCCTCTTGGAACGGCAATGGTACATTTGTCCCCCACAAGCTAAATATGATAGTCGGAACCGCCATAGCAATGGTTAAGGTTGCCAACATTTTCATAACCATGTTGAGGTTATTAGAGATGATAGACGTGAAGGCGTTCATCATATTCATCAAGATATTGGAGTACATTTCAACCATTTCCATGGCCTGTTTATTCTCGATGATAACGTCCTCTAGTAAGTCCTCATCCTCTTCGTAAATTTTGAGCAAATGTCTATAAGAGCTATGACCACGCAAGCGCAATAGACGCTCCATAACTGTACCATTCGTACGCAATGCAGAGGTAAAATATGTCAAGGATTTCTGTAATTCCAACAATTGGAAGAAGTCTTTATTCTTTGTGGTATGACGCAATTGAACTTCAATGTCGTCTGTACGACGGTTGATTTGTTGCAAGTAACGCAAGAACATAGTCGCTGTGCGATACAAGATTTGGAACAAGAAACGGGTCTTTTTAAACGTATAGAACGTAGAAATCTGATTGGAAATAAACGGATACAACACTTCAGAGTCTTCGAGGCAGACCGTAATAAAGAAGTCCGGCGTCAAGAAGATACCAAGCGGCACTGTATCGTACATATCGTTACCGCGAACAACTGGAATGTTGATAACAACGAAGATATAATTGTCCTCTAACTCCACGTGAGAACGTTCTTCCATATCGAGGGCGGTCTTTAAAACGTCCGTTGGAATTTCTGTCAAAATATTGATAAGGGATAACTCATCGGGGTCTGGGTTCACCAAATTTACCCAAGAACCTTTTGTGGCATCTGATACAGTGCAGTCTGAAACTAACTCTTCTTCTATGTGTTTGTACACCGTGATCATGCTATCCCTCCTTCCAACGAATATATAGTAATCATCTAATAAATTATATACCATTTTATAGCTATTATTCAATTCAATTGTGAAAGTTTTGTATATCTAGAACATACATATACAGTTTTATGTCTATTTATAATGCACATATGTATATGGTAAAAGTATCTCTAAATTAGCCTCTTACCTTTAAATTAGGTCCATAATTTTACCATCATCAATTACTAAACACCATAACGACTGACCTAACTATATATAACATATAACATATACATATACATATACATTTAATTTGTTCTAAGCAATAAAATAACCTCTACACTAGCTTTCACCAGTATAGAGGTTATTATTGTATGCTAATCTTTCAGATTAGAAGAATGTCATTTATTATATTTCTATCTTGTTCTAAAGGATACTTTCACCATATTAACGGCGCAAGATACGAATAGAGTTCAAGATACAAAGGATGGATACGCCAGTATCGCCAAATACGGCCCACCACATGGATGCATAGCCCATGAGGCCAAGCGCCATGATAAGGATTTTTACAGCAATAGCGAATACTACGTTTTGCCATGCAACGCGCAACGTCGCTTTGGACAAGTCAAGGATGTGTGCAATAGCAGTCAAGGATGGACGCATGAATACAACGTCTGCCGCTTCGATAGCCGCATCAGCGCCGCTACCCATCGCGCCACCAACATCAGCACCAGCAAGTACTGGAGCATCGTTGATGCCGTCCCCTACGAACATAGTTGGACCATATTCAGAGCGAATATCTTGTACTACGGATAATTTATCTTGTGGCAACAATTGAGCGCGAACAGCACTTACACCAGTTTCTTTGGCGATATAATTTGCACTTGCTTCAGCATCACCTGTAAGCATAACAGTTTTAATACCTTGACCATTAAGATCAGCGATAGCCTCTGCGGAATCAGGACGAGCTTCATCGGCGATGATGATGCGACCAAGGTATACATTACCTTCTGCAACAAGAACTTCTGTACCGTATTCAGCAAGTTCTGTTGGATAGCCTTGAACCGCATAGCGTTCCATAAGACGACGGTTACCAACAAGAACTTGTTGACCATCAGTCATACCTACCATACCTTCGCCTGCCAACTCTTGAACGAAGTCGGAAGCCTCTACAGTAATGCCTTGTTCTTTTGCTTCAGCCACAATGCTTGTTGCAATTGGATGCGTGGAAACCGCTTCGATAGCTGCCGCCATGGACAATAATTGAACATTGCTCACATGAGAGCCTACAGTTTCTACGTTTTGTACTTTAAATTCACCAGATGTGATAGTACCAGTTTTATCAAGAGCTACTGCTTTCACATTAGCCAATGCCTCGATAACGCGACCACCTTTAAGCAAGATGCCGTATTTAGACGCATTGCCAATGCCAGAGAAAAATGCAAGTGGCACGCTAAGTACCAATGCACATGGGCAAGAAATAACGAGGAATGTTAAGGCTGTGTAGATCCATTTATGCCATTCACCTGTAATAAGGGATGGGATGATAGCAACAGCCAAAGCAAGAGCTACAACGATTGGTGTGTATACGCGAGCGAAACGCGTGATAAAACGGTCAATTTTAGGTTTAGAAGATGCTGCATTTTCAACGGCATCAAGGATTTTGGTAACCATGGATTCTTCAAGAACCTTATCAACACGCATCGTAATGCGACCAGATTCATTGATGCAACCAGACATGAGTTGAGTGCCAGGTACTGCGCGAACTGGTACAGGTTCACCTGTTACAGGAGCTGTATTAACACGAGTTTCACCTTCAAGCACTGTGCCGTCAAGAGGGATCAAATCGCCAGGACGAACTTCGATAGTCGAGCCCACTTCAACCTTTTCAGGAGCCATAACTACGATTTCACCACCGCAGCATGTATCAACAACGCGTACCTCTTGTGGACGCATATCAACAGCATTCATGATTTCTGTACGGCTACGATCTGTTGCTTTTTCTTCAAAGAACTCGCCGATACGGTAGAACAAGATAACACCTACGGCCTCAGGTAATGCATCGATAGCAATAGCGCCCAATGTAGCGATAGACATCAAGAAGTTTTCATCAAATACTTGGCCTTTTAGGATATTGCGACCTGCGATGCGCAATACAGGGAACGCAAGAAGAATATAGGCAATATAGTAAATTGGAGTTTCGATAGACTCTGGCAAGCTGATGGACGGCACAACCGTAGTCAACGCTTCGTAGGCCATAAATAACAGGCCTGCTACGATAACTGCAATTGTTACTGCATCACTGCCGTGATCGTGATCATGACCATGGTCATCTACAGCCGCTTTAGATTTACGCTCGTAATCAGCTACGGTTACGCCCTCTTCGATGGAGTCACAAATATCTTGAATATCGCGTTTTAACGCTTCACGGTCTTCCCATGCGCCAGTTAAACGCAATTGATGTGTTGCTACTGTGAAGTTAGCAGATTCAATACCATCCATTTTACGGATGCGATCTTCAATTTTTGCTGCGCAGTTCGCACAGTTCAAGTCCTTCAGCAATAATGTTTCTTCCATGATATCTCCTTTGATAATAGTGAAAGTTCCTATCCTATATTGTAAGTTATTTTATTATCTGTTTCTAATACTTATTAGACATACCTTGTACCATATCTTTTTAGATATGTTCTTAAACTTTTTCATCAGATATTCTTTATATGAATATCTGTTCATATGTTTATTTTACATTGAAGGAGATTAAATGTCAATACAAAATTATATTCACTATATATCAAATTTTATTTACTTTAGTTCTAACTATATTCAACTTATATCAACTTTCGTTCTACCAGGAATTTATGTGCTACATCAGCTGGCAATTGATGTTCCGTTTCAACGGCGTAATTCATCTTCGCCATCTCTTGATCTGTAATCGTATGATTCAAACTTTCTAATACAGGTCGCAGTTCAGGATGAGCAATCAACACGTCGCTACGCACCACATTACCAGACATATAGGATGGATATAAATGTTTATCATCTTGTAACACCGTAATCGGTGCAACACTTAATTGACCATCAGTTGTGAATATTGGCATTGCATCCACCTCACCACGACTAATAGCCGTATATTTTAGCCCTATATCCATATCTTTAGTAGATTTAAACCTCATGCCATACACGCGTTGTAATCCAGCATAGCCATCCTCACGGCCAAAGAAATCATATTCCCCTCCTAATGTTAGGGATGGTGCTATACGAGCAAGATCAGAATACGTTTTTACACCATAACTCTGAACGATTTCATTGCGCACCCCTATGCCATAGGTATTATTAAAGCCATACATGCCAACCCACTCAAAATTATATTTCTCTTTATAGGCCTGTGAAAGCTCATTAAATAGACTTTCATCATAAGCATCCGTACGTTTCAACACAGCAGACCAAGCCGTACCAGTATATTCAGGATATATGTCAAATTGGCCGGAAAGCATAGCTGGTTGAATATTTGATGTACCACCACCTACACCTTCTGTAATCTCTACGGTTAGATCAGTTTTCTTCTCAATTAATTCTTTTAAAACATTCCCCAAAATAAGCTGTTCCGTCATAGGTTTCGTTGCAATATGAATAACATCGGTCTTCACATGACGGTAATACATAGCCCAGCCACCTATCCCCATCGCAATTATCGTCATAATCGAAACAAATATAATCGTATAGCGCTTCATATGAGGGCTAATACGCGTTACTCTTTCACCTAAAGAAAAGAGCGCATCAACAGTAATGGCTAATAATGCAATCAGTAGACTACCAGCAATCGTCAAAGCACTTTGATTCGTTGTAATGCCCCTATAAATCGCCACACCTAAACCACCGGCACCAATAAAAGATGCAATCCCCGTCAAGGCAATGGTCATAACGAGCATAGTCCGTATACCAGCCATAATAGTCGGCATGGCCAAGGGAATCTCTATATTCCACAAACGTTGCATCCTTGTAAGCCCTAACGCAATTCCCGCTTCACACATGGCTTCATCAATCTGGCTGAGACCAGTAAATGTATTTCGTACCATCGGTAATAAAGCATATATAACCAATGCAATAATAGCCGTCGTATTACCAACACCTGATACATACAACAAAAGGCCTAACATCGATATAGATGGAATCGTATATAGGAAATTAACTACTACCATAACCGGCGCAGCTAGCCGTTTATATTCGTATATAAACACACCCAGTAATCCACCGATGATGGTAGCAATAACAGAAGCTAATACTGAAATTTCTATATGCTCCCATAACAACTGGAGGAAAAAATCATAGCGATTAATAAGTAATGATATGACATCATGCATTACATACACCGCCTTTCTAAATTAAGAAATAAAAAACTATATAAGTATACTACAGCTAACCGAATTCAAAAATTTATTATCAAGCTATATTAACTCATAATATCATTGTATACCTAATTATCCCTTAACTCCAGTCTGCTTACCATACACAGCAAAAGCTGTTATATTTATATTTATATATCATACATGTTCAGCTCTTTAATATGTCTGAAAGGAATAACAATCCCTTGTACAGAGAGAATTTGTAATTGCCCACTAATCATATCAACAGCTCCTATAAGTTCTGTATATTTTCGTTTGTTATAGTAAACAATTCGTACCCACTCCCCACAACGTACAGATTGTAAAACTGTATTTAACTCATCTATTTGATCCTCTGATAACTCTGCCCGCTCTTCTTTAGGACTTGCTACAGCGGTTAATAAAGCCTCAAAACCCTTCAATGCCGCAAAGGGCATAAATTGTTTCGCCCGTTGTAAACGAGACATACGATGTTTCATTAATGTATACCTCTCTACTATTTATTCCCCATTATGCCCGCCTACTAATGTATTTCTAAAGCGCATAGTCCCTTCCTCTTGCAAGCTAGAGGCGCGCAGAATAGAGTTTTTACCAAACTGTTCCTTAATAGATAGCATCGCCTCTTGTACTTGTCGCTCTTTTTCCTCTGTATCTGTCGTAAGAGCGCTAAATAAATCCTCCTCTTGAGGGATGGATGAACGATTTACCAAATCCTCAAAACTTATTCCAATGCGACGGATAAGCTCATTTTTATGACAATGCTGCTCATATAGTTTAATAACAGCCGCCGTCAACGTCTGTAGAGAATCTGTATATTGTTTGAGCTTTTTAGAGCCCCCTGTGGAGCGCACCATTTCGTCTGCATAGCCAATATGAACGTGAATATGGTTCGTAACCCCTTTAATTTGTAACAGCTCTAGTACCAAGGATTCTACCATTTCACGCATAGGCACATAGGCCTCTTCATAGGAATAGTTACGCAACAAAATCTGGCTATGCGAGATGGAATGTTTAATAGGACGATACGCATGGATATCTGCAATCGTACAAGACTCACGGCCCCAAGCATGATCAATGATAAGCTCAGCATTAACGCCAAACTCCTTATATAGCTTTGCTTCAGGAACCATGGTGATACCATGCAAATCATAGGCGCCATACTTATGCAAGCGATTGGCTATGCCGTTACCAATCTGCCAAATGTCGGTCAAGGGGCGATGATGCCATATTTTCTTTTTAAAGAGGCTTTCATCAAGATACCCTATAAAATCAGGAGCATGTTTTGCGAGAATATCGAGAGCAATTTTGGCGAGGAATAAATTCGTGCCAATCCCAACGGTGGCATAAATCTTGGTCGCCTTTAACACCGCATCAAGTAACATCTGCGCTAGCTCACAAGGCGTTTTCTTGTAGAGCGGCAAGTAAGGCGTAATATCGATAAAATACTCGTCAATAGAGTACACATGCACATCCTCAGGTGCTACATACTTGAGCAAGGTTCCATAAATCTGAGCGGATACCTGCATATACCGCTTCATATGGGGCTTTACCGTTAAGTATTCAATATGCGGCGGGATTTCAAAGAGGCGACTGCGATTCTTAACGCCTAACTTTTTTAAGGCCGGTGAAATAGCCAATGTAATAGCCCCTTTGCCACGAGACCCATCGGCCACCACCAAAGGCGTCGTAAACGGATCCAGCCCCAAATCGGCGCACTCCACAGACGCGTAAAAACTCTTCAAATCAATGCACATATACATCCGATCCGTATCAGCTGAACCCATACAAACACCTCCTTAAACCGCTAAACCACTAGACTCTACCAGAAATATGAAAAGAAGAATTTCTATGATTAGTATAACAAAAATGCTGAGTATTTTCAAACATATGTTTGTTATTATAAAGGTAAATTTATAGAAAAATAAAAAGCACCTAACACTAGATATATAATCTAATGTTAGATGCCTATGTGTTTAACACATTATTAAATATAGCTATTTATTTCTATCTAACAAAATCCAACATCCCCAAAAATACCCCTAGCCCTAATGCAATTGAAGCAAGGCCATACACAATAGTTACCCTTACATTATCTATACTTACTTCTCCATTTTTTGCAAGCACACCTGTCGGGCTAAATAAAACTACAGGTCCACCGACTGGTCCAAAAGGAATATAAAACTCTACACTTTCAGCAGTATGAGTCTCACCATTCAAGATATACTTAATATCATAACCATAAATATATTTATCCATACCACGAGCTAATGGTATTTCCTTTATAACTCGTGGAAGTATAGACACAATCATTACTGGAGTTCCATTGCGACGCAATACAAATCGTTTGATAATTAAATACAACCCACTAAGTATTAACCAAAGAGCCACACAACAGAAGTAAAATACAAAAAACTCCATGCCTCTAGCCATCACGCGCTCCTTTCCCAACAATACACTGAAAACTATCTAGTTCTATTATATATTGATGGGACTTATTTTGCTAACGTAATACAAAAAGAGCACCACCTATCGAGGGGCGACTTACGCGTCGTTTGGAGCCACGAGATAGGTGGTGCTTTTTTGTAACTAAGTTGTCGAAATAAAGTCGGGCCCCATCAATATAGGCACACCCCCACGATAGTTTTCATTATTGTTCCGGCCCCATATCTCGGAATTCCACGTCTCTAAATTGTGTAAATTCTCCAACGAATTGGAGTTCCACGGTACCAACGGAACCGTTACGGTGTTTACGAATGAGGACTTCTGCGTTGTCCCCTTTTTCGGAGTTTTCATCGTAATATTTATCGCGGTACAAGAAGATAACGATATCCGCATCTTGTTCAAGGGAACCCGATTCACGAAGGTCAGAAAGTACAGGCCGTTTATCTGGTCTGCTTTCAACACTACGAGACAGCTGAGATAAGGCGATAAGCGGCACGTTAAATTCACGAGCGATCAATTTGAGGTTACGAGAGATTTCAGATACCTCTTGTTGACGGTTCTCGCTGCCCTTGCCACCATTGCGGCCTTGCATCAACTGAATATAGTCGACGATAACGAGATCGAGGCCATGTTCCACCTTAAGACGTCGCAATTTAGAACGCATATCTTGTACAGTAAGGCCCGGTGTATCATCGATAAAGAGCTTGGCTTTGCTCATGCGGTCCGCTGCGGCGATAACCTTTTCCCAGTCAGGCGGGTCCATGTTCGCACGGCGCAATTTTTCAGAGCTCACACCTGCCACGGAGGACAGAATACGAGCAACGAGCTGCTCCTTGCCCATTTCTAGGGAGAAGAAGGCTACCGTCTTGTCGTACATCATCGTTACGTTTTGGGCGATGTTCAAGGTGAAAGCCGTTTTACCCATTGCAGGACGGGCTGCTACGAGGATGAGGTCAGATTTTTGTAGACCATTAAATACATGGTCCACATCTTTAAAGCCTGTTGGAACGCCTGTAATGGCACCATCATGCTGTTGCAATGCGTTCAATCTATCTAAGTTAGATAATACGATCTCACTAATTGGAGCAAAGGAAGATTCAGATTGAGTTTGACCACTTACGTCTAGCACCATTTGCTCTGCCTTGTTGAGGATAGTCGTTGGTTCATCTTCGCCAGCGTACGTCATGCCTACGATTTTATTCCCTGCATCGATAAGGCGGCGCAACTGAGCTTTCTCGCTAATGATCTTCGCATGTTCCTCCACATTGTAGGACACCGATTCATTAGCAAGAGATGTAATATAAGCAAGACCACCTACCGCATCGAGTCGCTTGCGACGATCTAGCTCTTCACCAACAGTGATAAAGTCTGCCGTCTTATTGGCATGCACGATTTCTAAAATAGCATCATAAATAATACGATGCGCATCGCGGTAAAAGTCTTCAGATTTTAGAATGCTCGTCACTGTATCAACAACAGCGCCCGAGTTCGATCCATTCGTTAATAAGGCCCCCAAAACGGCCTTTTCCGCATCTAGATTATGCGGTGGAATGCGTACATCCATGATAATCCCCTTCACACAACCACTATGGATAAAAGAATTCACCATACTCAAAGAGCATGGTGAACACTATTATTCAGCTACTACATTAACCTTGATAGTACTTGTAATCTCAGGATGAACACGAACTAAAACGTCATGTACGCCTAATGTTTTCAATGGTTCTTTGATTTCGATTTTCTTTTTATCGATATCTACTTTGTATTGAGCTTTAGCTGCATCGGAAATGTCTTTTGCAGTAACAGAACCGAATACGCGACCTTCTTCGCCCATGCGAACTTTTACAGTTACTTCAACCTTAGTCAATTGAGCCGCCAAGATTTTAGCTTCATCGTTCGCTACTACTTTGTGGTGAGCAATGGAGTCTTGTTTTTGTTTTGCGTTATTTACGTTAGTCGTTGTACCTTCAAGGCCAAGACCTTTTTTAATCAATACATTACGACCATATGCGTCACTAACTTCAACGATTTCGCCTTTTTTACCAACTTTTTTAACGTCTTCTAACAATACTACTTTCATTGTTGTTCCTCCTCTTGTTCAGCGGAATGAAGGGCTTCTAGAGCACGCTCCAAGATAGCCTGCTTCGCTTCCTCTACGGTCATACCTTGTAATTGGGCACCAGCCACAGTTCTGTGACCACCGCCACCCAAGGCTTCCATTACAACTTGTACGTTTACCTTGCCTTTGGATCGAGCGCTAACGCCGATACCGCCATCATTCAAGGAATACAATACAAAGGCTGCTTCAATATCTTCATTACTGATGAGCATATCCGCACTTTGTGCAGCTAATGCCATCATATCTTTCAAACCTTCAGGTGCTACGGAAATAGCAATCCCTTCGGTGCGATTGGCTTCAAATACTATTTTAGCACGCAATTGAACAGAATCGAAGGTTTCAATAAATAATTGTTTCACCTTTTCGATATCCGCCCCTGCACGGCGCAAGAATGCAGCCGCTTCAAAGGTACGAGCACCAGTTTGTTGAACAAAGTTCTTCGTATCTAGAACGATACCTGCATAGATGCCTGTAGCTTCTGCTTTTGAAAGCTTCACAGGAACACCTGCATATTGTACGAGCTCTGTAACGAGCTCAGATGTGGACGATGCAGTAGGTTCTAAATACGTAAGTAATGGATTTTCTACAAAGTCCGCTGCGCGACGGTGATGGTCGATAACGATACGTCGTTCAGAAATTTCAAGCGCCTCTGGGGCTGCTACCAGTTCTTGACGATGCGTATCACACACGATAGTGAGCGTATTCGCATCCACCCATACCTTTGCACCTTCTAGGGTGATAAAATGCTCTTGCCAGAACTCAGATTCATTGAGAACGGCCACCATTTTATCGATAGCACTTGATTCTTTTGAAAGTACAACACGTACGTCTTTACCAAGTGCTCGAGCAATAGAGGTAACACCGATGATGCCACCTAATGCATCATAGTCTTCCCGTTGATGACCCATAACAAGAATCTTATCAGAGTCAATCATGAGCTCATGCAAGGCTTGAGATACGACACGAGCACGAACACGTGTGTTCTTCTCAACACCGGCTGTATTACCACCGAAGAAGCGGGTGCTTTCACCATCCATAATACACACTTGGTCACCACCGCGACCTAATGCGATATCTAAGGCTGCGCGAGCACGACTAGATACATCTTTTACAGAGCCTACGTTCTCACTAATACCGATAGAAATCGTAGCTGGCACCTGACGCGGAGAAGGCAATTTGCGAATTTTCTCAAGGATTTTGAAACCCTTTTCCTCCATCGCGCGAAGAGCGCCACGAGAGATGGCAAAGGTGTACATATCATCTTGGAAGTTACGCACGAAACCTTCATGGCCGTCGATTTCATCTACGATGATATTGTTAATGTCGGACCAAACGCTTGTATATTCGCGGTCACTAAGACCTTTTGTCAACTCTTCGAAATTGTCGATTTGAATCATGCCCCATACAGGCTGATCCTCTTCAGCCTTAATACGCGCCTTTTCTACTTCTGTAATGTTTTTGAAGTATAGCGCCATTACAGCATGTTCAGCCAGTTCATCTTCACTATGAATCTCTGGCCGTGTATCACGAGGATCAATAAATTTGTAAATGATTTGGAAATGCTTGTCTTCGTACTGCTCCGTCATATATCCGGATTTACCCCAGATTTTATCAATACGGAAGCCTGGTAAAAGAGCAGACATTTTTTGAAGTTTATTCCAGTCTACTTTAATCCAGTCTGCAAAGACACTGTTATTCCATACTAAAGTGCCTTGTTTATTAACAAGAGCAATGCCCATTGGCAAGTTTTGTAAAGCAAAGTTAGATGCTTGTGTGACGTTTTTCATCATCGCCCCAAGCTGCTCCCTTGCCAAGCGACGGCGGTTATGAATGGTGTTGTAATTAATCAAATACGCCGCTACCACGATAATTAGTGCTAAAATTGCCACAGCCCAGTTTAAATAGGCCAACAATAATAACAATACTACGATAACGGTGATAATGGTAATTTCTAAACCTTGCCATTTCCGTTGAAAGGATTTCATAACGGCCTCCTTTCTATTACAAGCTACGTTTTTGGAAACGAGCTCGCATATCTAAAAACATATCAAAAATACCGTATATAACGAGTGCTATCGGACTCATCACATATAAGAGAGCTATAATAATAAATCTGAAAAAGCCCGCTAAATTATAAGACTTCATGATGGATAGTAAGCATGTAATACCATTTAAACCACATACCATACCTCCAAATAAAGCTAAGTTAAGACCTACATCTGAAATAATAGTGTTTGTATAGCCTAGATACTGCTCACCATAAGCAAGAATAATACCTACTGCTAATACGCCAGCACCCCAAATCGGCATGCGCCATGTATCCATTGTGGGCAACGTACGCATTACGCTATTTGTACGTCCACCAATATAAGATACTAGCTTAGCTAACATATAAACTACGACTGCATTGGCCGCAAACCAATACGCTAAAAGCATTCGCTTTGCTTGTTGAATCGTAAAATCTAAACGATTAATATATGCATCCATTTGTTCTTGTGTCATAGGCTGTTGCTTAACAGACTCAATGATAGCATTCTTTAAAT
The DNA here is from genome assembly GCF_002959835.1 of Veillonella sp. S13053-19. Classification (NCBI taxonomy): domain Bacteria; kingdom Bacillati; phylum Bacillota; class Negativicutes; order Veillonellales; family Veillonellaceae; genus Veillonella; species Veillonella sp. S13053-19. The sequence goes on from NZ_PPDA01000003.1 coordinate 17,870, forward strand.
CTACATCAATCATTTGATTAATTTGACTCAAATCAAAGGATGTAAGACCTGCAGAAATAAAAATCCCCATAAGGCTCGTTACAGTTAACGCAATAGCCGGTATAACGATGAGCTTCCCAAAAGACCAATTCGCTCTGAAAGCTTCACCAAGGAAGATACTTGGCAAGGAATATGCCAAGATTGTCGCCATTGCCATTAATGGGCCTACTAAAAGGGAGACGAGTACAAATGCCACTACTGATGCGGCGCAACTATATTTACTACCCCACCGGATACCAATCAGTGCAATCCCAGATGGTGCAACTAAGGTGGCTAGCAAACTAAGAAAGGGCACTGTAGACCCTACTATAGTTAACATTACAACAATGGTTGATACAAATGCAGTTTCTACCATCGCTCTTGTATTTGTTTGTTTCATAAATCTCCATTCTACATTTAAGAAGATAGATTAATTGGTATCTTTTAATTATAACAGTTTAAAAGGGTAACTTCAAATACCCCATATAGTAGCTAAATGCGATAGCGTAGCTATTTATAGTAGTTTTGAAAGCCCATTTTTTAAATGTCAAAAGTACCACATCATACGATGCGGTACTTTTGTGTATTGTATGTGATTATACGTCTTGAATAATCGGCAAGATCATAGGACGGCGGCGAGTTTTATCGTAGAAGAATTTACCCAACGCGTCACGTACGTTTTGCTTAATAGTAGTCCAGTCTTTGATGCGTTGCACTTCGCAATCATCAAGGACTTGTTCTACGCGACGTTCTGCAGCAAGCATAAGCTCTTCTGCATCGCGCACATATACGAAGCCACGAGATACGAGGTCTGGACCAGCTACGATTGTACCAGAAGCTTTGTCCATCGCCATTACAACGATAACCATACCTTCTTGAGCCAATTGTTGACGGTCACGAATAACGATGTTACCTACGTCGCCAACGCCAAGGCCATCAACGAAGATAGCGCCAGCTTGTACACGGCCACCTTTACGGCCACCATCTTTATCAAATTCAAAGATTTGACCATTGTCGCCGATGAGGACTTTCTTAGAGTCTACGCCCATAGCAACACCAAGTTCACCATGACGGCGCAACATGCGGTACTCACCATGAACTGGAATGAAGTATTCTGGGCGAACAAGATTGAGCATCGTTTTAAGCTCTTCTTGGCTCGCATGACCAGATACGTGGATGCCACGGTCTTTACCGTAGACTACATTACAACCTAAACGAAGCAAGTTATCGATAGTTCTACCTACAGCACCTTCGTTACCTGGAATTGGTGTAGCAGAGATGATAACTGTGTCATTCGGCGCCAATTCTACAGTGCGGTGGTTGCTTGTAGCCATACGGGACAAGCCTGCCATAGGTTCACCTTGAGAACCAGTTGTTAAGATCATGATTTGGTCATCTGTGTAGTTGTGCATTACATCTACGTCGATGATTGTATTTGGCGGAATGTTCAAGTAACCGCGTTCTTGTGCGATTTCTGTAACATTTACCATGCTGCGGCCCATAACGACAACCTTACGGTTGAACATAACTGCCGCATCAACAGCTTGTTGAATACGAGATACGTTAGATGCGAATGTTGCCAAAACAACGCGGCCTTTTGCTTCGCCAACAGCTTGTTTAATCGCAGGACCTACAGAGCTTTCAGAACCTGTAGTACCTGGTTTTTCAACGTTTGTAGAGTCGGACATCAACGCTAATACGCCTTTGTTACCGAGCTCAGCAAATTTGTGCATATCCATCAAACGGCCATCAACTGGCGTTTGGTCGATTTTAAAGTCCCCTGTATGAAGTACAGTACCGATTGGTGTATCGAAGTACACAGCGCAGGAATCAGGGATGGAGTGGTTTGTTTGGATGAAACCAACATTTACAGAACCAATTTGAACTTCATCGCCTGCAGCAATCGTGCGGAGACATTTTGGAGATACCTTATGTTCTTTGAACTTGCCTTCAATCAAGCCACAAACGAGGTTTGTTGCATATACTGGGCAGTTAATTTCTTTCATAAGGTATGCCAAGGAACCGATATGGTCCTCGTGACCATGAGTAATTACGACAGCTTTCACGCGATCCTTATTCTCGATGATATAGCTCATATCAGGAATAACGATATCTACGCCAAGCATGTCTTCGCTAGGGAACGCAAGACCAGAGTCGAGAACGATAATTTCGTCCTCATATTGGAAGATGGTCATGTTTTTACCGATTTCACCAAGACCGCCAAGAGGGATGATTTGGAATTTACCCTTGTTAGCGCCATTTGGTGTACGACCTACTAATTCCACTTGTGCCTCTTGATGATTGCGGTTCGTGGAACGGTTATTTGGACGGTTGTTGTGACGGTTTTGACCATTTTGGCCATTGCGACCGGTATTATTAGTACGCGTGTTGCGCGTATTTTCACTACGTTCACCGCGTGGTGCACGAGTTTGGCGTGGTTTACGTTCTGTACGTTCTTGACCTTCACCTTGCTCGGCATTGCGACGAGTATTTGTACGGCGTGTCGTATTAGTACGACCACTATTTGTATTTGTACGAGTATTTGTACGGCGTTGACGTGTTGTGCCTTCGCCTTCGCCAGCTGCTTGTTGACGAGTACGACCTTCGCCAGCAGGACGGCGTGTATTAGTGCGGCGGCGAGTCTGTTTTTGTTCGCCTTCAGCCACAGCTGCACGAGTAGCATTTCTTGCTACTGTCGGTTCTGCTTTCACTTGTGCAGTAACCTGATTATCTGTTGTATTCACAGTTCCTCCTAAAATTTTGTTCATTATTTTATTTAACATAGTTTCTTTTCTCACCTATCACTTGAATTGATCTATGCTACGGAGGCCACACAAAGAAAAAGGCGCTAAAATACTAGCGTCTCGTCAAATAGGCGCAAAGATGCGCTATCGATTTTTGCCGTTCCTAGTGTTGTTGTGACCATTTGCCATAGCAAATGAGTATATTGCCCTCATTAGATATGTCAGCCGCGACGGGTACGTTCTCTTCGTCCCTATCCAATGGGTCTTGCAATATAATCCGATCGATTTTGATGAAAGCCTCGCTTTCATACGTTAGTCCTATTGTAACATAAAAATAGCGCTAACAAAAGAGGGGGACCCTTATGTTAACGCTATTACACGAACTTTACACGACTGTTAAGTGCTTCAAAAGCGCACAAAATCAAGTCAATTCTATAGATTATATAATTTTAATTATCTATTTTAATCCTTATAGCTAACTATTTTATTCTTAAATCGATCTAGGTACTTTATGCTTATATGATACAGCTATTTTATTTGTATTAGATCTAATTATTTATCATTAGGATCATCTTTGTAAAAGCCTTCAATATGCCATGCCCCATTTTCTTCAATGACGGAAATATAGCGTTTCGTATGTGTCGCTTCTACGGCACCTTCACTAGGTTTTGTCATTTGCAAGTTCGCCTCGAAGGTAATGCGCTTCAAATTACCTACGCGGCTCACTTGAGAAACGCCTAAAGAGACAACGTCAACCTTAGGGGCCTTCTTCATAGACTCAATCCACTTTTGTTTCTCTGTTGGGTTAGCCTTAGCTTGATCAATAACATAGGTGAAAGCCTTGTCGTAATCTTTGTTATTAACGGCATTAAAATATTCTTTTACCGATGCTTCCGCAGCTTCTTCACTACCTTCACCTACTACAGCATTCGCGAACCACCCCATGGATATGGTCTTATCAGAAGGCGCCATATAACGCATGGAAAGACCAGAAACGCAAAGAGCACTTACGATTACAGCGATAAGAACTTTCGTTGTTAAAGAGCTGCTAGTAGGAGACACTTTCATAATAGACGCTAAGCGCTTGTCGATTACGATATGTTGTAAGGCGCTGCCATATTGATTATCCTGCGCTTGCCCCTTTTTACTCAATAAACCTAATAAGATCAATGGGCCTACAAAAGGAACGAAGAATAGCAATAATGTGTCACTACCTTTTCCCGTATCATGGAGACGACGGACACAGAGTGCAACCATAGGCACAAAAGAAACGAGTCCTAAAATCGAGATAATCATCCATGCTAAACCAAGTAAATAAGGGCCTGTTTTAAATATAGCAGTCAACGCGAAGAACACTGCTAATATACAGATTATTACAACGTTCCACAAGAATATAAATTGGAAAAACTCCCTACGGGAAGCACGTCCATCGGTATCCATGAACTTTTTCCCCATTACATAAAGGAACGTATCCTTATAACTCATTTGGTAATGTGCGAAAGGATAGATTACATCGCCTTCTGGTGCGATACGCTCCACCTCTGTTGCCACCGTATACTGTCCACACGTAGGGCAAAACATAGCCGCCTCATCACAATACTGACGGCAAGCATCACAATAACGTTTCATAAACTTCTCTCCGAAACTCTCAATCTTTTATTATTTTAACTATCTCAATCACTTATTATTTTAATAATCTCAATCACCTATTATTTTAAATAGGTATCTACCGCCTCAGCAAATCCTTGTCGATAGAGATTGGCGCCACCGTTTGCAGGATGGCGTAAACCGATGGCAGATAGGCCAAATTTACCCATCGTATCAGCAGATTTTTGTCCTACGGCGAGCATAAGAGGTTCTACACCGCCTAGCCCAAGATGTAAATCTAACAAGCGTTTTGTATATTCCCAACCTAATTGTTGCTCTTTATCCATAGGTGTGCGATTCGTCAGTGGATTTCCTGCCTTATGTGGGTGGAAGGGGAATATGTTCCACAACAATGTATCATAGGGATCGATACCCTTTTCAACAATGGCACTCCATACTACAGTGTCAGTAGGTTCATTAAAACCATCCTTTTGCTGTGTTCCTTTTAACAAAGAGCTAGTAGGTGAACTAGTACGTTCCAATCGAATAGGAGTTACATCCTTCGCACGAATGGTTTTGTGCTTATCTAGTAGCATTCTTTCACAAGTAATAGCAATCCCTGTAAAGCGTCCCCCTTGATAGCCTACAGCCTCAGCTACCACAAAAACCTTAGCTCGACCTAAGCGCGGCAATAAATAAGCGACTAAATTATCTCGGCGCACCTGTGCCGCATCAAAGCCCTTTGTGACAATCTCTAAATCAGGATTTACCTCACCCCAAGGATTATGAACAAGACTACCAGAATACTGGGCGAGCCAATCTACAAAACCGCGCACCTTCTCTACACGCGCTGTATCAAAGGACCCTAAATATTCATCAAAAGACAAGGTCTTCTCTAACTCAAATAAAGACATACAGCCTCCAATTTAAATTTCATACGTTATTACCGATATATATCTACTATACATGATAATTACACGAATTGCATAAGAAATATATAGTTAGATAGGAAGTTTCATGGTGATTAACCCCGTTAGCTTAGACGATCATAAGCAATAAAAAACTCCCTCAAGTATTTCGCCGTTCTTGAGGGAGTTTTTTTGTGCTAACAGTGAATTCTTATAATCCTTCAGCTACTTATAGTATACATTATTTTAGAATTTTGTCCATTATAATTAAAGAAACCACCTAGGTATGTCGCAGTCCCTAGGTGGTTTCTTTTGTGCACTCAGTGGAGCACTTACAATCTTTAGCTTATTATAGTATACCGTAAAACAACTAAATATAGAACTCGATTTTGTCTTCTTTTGCTAGTTGGAATTGTTCGAAGATATGGTTACGTATATTAACAAAGTTCGGCGATGTACGATCGGTTCTGTCGATGATGTTTACAGGGATGATAGTTTGTACTCGACCTGGATTTGCAGATAGTACTACAACGCGGTCCGCAAGGACTACGGCTTCTTCAATGTCATGAGTAACGAATACTACAGTTTTACCTTCTTCGCGGCAGATGCGAGAGATTTCGTCTTGCAAGTTGATGCGTGTCAACGCATCAAGGGCGCCTAGTGGTTCGTCCATAAAGATAATATCTGGATCCACCGCTAGTGCACGGGCAATGGATACACGTTGTTGCATGCCCCCAGATAGTTCTGCAGGATAGCGATTACGAGCATGATCAAGGCCTACCATTTTAACGTATTTATCGATGATAGCAGGACGCTCTTCTTTAGGAACCTTTTTACTTTCAAGACCTAACTCAATATTGCTTTCCACCGTACGCCATGGCAACAAGCCATAGTTTTGGAATACCGTTACATATCTGAGTTGAGGCGCTTTCACCTCTTCACCGTCGATAGTAATGGAACCAGATGTAACGAGCTCAAAGCCTGCTATAGCATTTAATAGCGTACTTTTACCGGAACCAGAAGGGCCTAGGAGGCAAATAAACTCACCCTTTTCAATATCTAGATTAATATCTTCAAGAATGGTGAGTGGTTCCCCATCTTTCATAAATTCCTTGTGTGCATTACGCACCGAAATGTAACCCATGAGGCCACCTCCTATTTCTCAATACCCCAACGTTTGTAAATCCATTTTTCGATGAAGGACACGCCCCAATCGAGTAAAAGCCCAACGAAACCGATGGTCAAAATGGCTACCATCAAGAGATCGTTACGCAAGTTATTTCTCATATCGATAATGAGGAAGCCAAGGCCTGTTTGGGAGCCTACCATTTCACCTGTTACAAGGAAGATCCACGCCGTACCGAGAGCGATGTGAAGACCCGATGCAATGCCTGGGAATACGGCAGGTAATACGATTTTAAATAACAGTTCTGGCTGTTTAATACCAAAGTTGCGCGCTACCTTGATGTACACAGGGTCAATATTTTGAATAGCAGACACGGTGGACAATAGCACCGGGAAGAATGCTGCGATAAAGATGATAACGATAGCTGGTGCTTGGCCGATACCGAAGAAGAGAACGATAAAGGGCAACCACGCCACAGGAGAAATTGGTCGAATGACTTGAACGATTGGATTGATGTAGTTCCAAATCCCCTTATACCACCCCAAGATAAGGCCGAAGAATACACCAGCCACAACAGAAATGATGTAACCAATGAAGAACCGTACTAAACTATCTGCAATATCCTTAAAGAGGACACCGTCTCCAATGAGTTCACCAAAGCCGACCAACACCTTATACGGCGTTGGCAATAGCGCTTCGTTAAAACCGCCGAGGCGAACGATTAACTCCCAAATTAGCCAAGCTGCGATAAATGAACCCGGCACATATGTATATTTCTTCATGGTCCCCCTCCTATGGTAACAACGATGTATCTACAAACTCTGAATAACTCGGCACTTTTTTGATTAAATCAATATGTGTCATGTGATGCACAAGCGCATTATAACGGTCCTCTGTAAGGGCTAAATCTTTAAACCCAATCACTTTGAGGGAACGTTCAATAACTTGGTCATTAAACTTCATGTACTTTGAGGAAATCTCCTCTTGTGCCTTTGGATGCTCGTCTAAATATGTACCTGCATCGAGATAGGCTTTTGTGAAAGCTTTTGCCAAGTCATGATGTTCATCGACGAATTGACCATTAAACACGAGGGCACAGCAAATATTATCATGCCAGAGATGGTCAGGATCTTCGAAGACCTTCCCAGTTCCCATTTCAAGGGCTAGAGAGCCAAATGGTTCGGCTACACTATACCCAGCAATTTGACCTACCGATAGAGCAGATGGCATTTCTGGAGGGCTCATTTCTACGATTTGTACATCTTTTTCAGAAAGACCCGCTTGTTCAAGCATGCAATCCACGAGAACTTTTTGAGTAGATTGTTTATGAGGGATAGCAAAGGATTTGCCTTTTAAGTCTTGAACGGAGTTAATATCCTTATTTACGATAATAATATTACCCTCTGTATGACCAAGAGCAGCAGCACGAACATCAATGCCTTGTTCACGAGCCTTTACACCAAGTTCAACAAGAACAGCTGCGGCATCTACCTTACCAGTATTTAACGCATCCATAAGCTCTGGCCAAGATCCATATTTAACAAGCTCTACATGTACAGGACCATCTGCTGTTTCTAATTCTTTTGTAGCGAATACCGGCAATGCATGGGTAATTGGTAAATAGGCTACGCGTACAGTCTTTAATTCTTGTGCCGTCTTTGGTTTATGGTGTTCATAATAACCATAGGCTATGCAGCCAATAACCAAGAGAACCACTCCGATGATTAGATACCATGTCTTCTTCATAACTTCCCCTCTTTCTACCTCATAACAAGGGGCGTTTTTGACACATGTCTTTTTTCGCACTTTTCTAAAACCTAGATGAAATATGGTTTTAGAATACCTCGTTTCCAAATTTATTTATACCCTACTATATCAATGTGTATTAATTCTGTCAACAAAACATAGCAATATTGTAGGTATTATTATTTGGGTGCGAAAAACATCTATATACTAAAAATAGGTAGCACCCAAAGGATGCTACCTATTTGCAGTCGTTATCTACTTGTTAGATTTACTTGTTAGACTTACTTGAATATAGTCTTTTTATTTAATACATATACCTCTGATGTACCGGCTTCGCTAAATTCTGATACATTCGGGTAAATAGAGGATTGACGGAAGTGCTTAATTTCGCCTTTTGGAACGATTAACATCACAGGTTTACCAGACGCGATAATCTTGTTAAACTCTTCTTCATTGACTTGTTCCATAAGATATTTCTTTGACCATTCAGCACTGCGTTTTTTCAATTTATCGCGATCATCCCAGCGACTTTCATCACCGTTGATTTTGATAATCTTATGACCTGTATAGTATACAGTCGCTGTACTATAGCCGTTATAGTAATATACATCGCCATCATAAGAGTCTACTACTGGTACTACATCAATATTACTACGTTGTTTAATAAATGGCTCTAAGCCTTCTACAACAACGATAGAGGATATCACCATCGTACCAAGGACGATAATAGTGACTAAACGATAGCCTCTTCTTGTAAACCATGCATGAAGCATAAGTAGTACTGCTATAGCCACCACTACGTAGAGCAAGAAATAGAAGCCCCACGGAGCGAAGAACGTACCCGCTACATAGGCAATCCACAACAGAAGCGTCGGCCCCACAATAATCCATTTTAAAGCTCTAGACTTACCTTTACGAATAAGCTTCATAACGCCCATGGCACCAATAGCACTAAATGGAACGAGACTAACAAAGGTATATAAAGGATATTTAGTAGCCATCAAGGTATAGAATAAAACAATACCTACACCCCAGGTCATATTATAGATAAAACCTGTATGACGTTGTTTTAAACCATCGATAATACCGTAAATAACGGCCCCCGTCCACGGCATAGAAGCGCCGAGGAAGATAGCCAGATAATACCACCAAACATTATCCTCTGGATGCTCGGATTGTGTGGCACGCGTTACATTGTGAAGACCTAAGAAACCATTGATGAAATCTTGGCCGTGAACGCTGTACATGTACGCATACCAAGGGAAGCAGACTGCACAAAATGCTAAAATACCACGCCAATCAAAGATGGCTTTCACCATGGACCAAGAGCGGTTGATGCCTGCAAAGACAAGTAATATCATCCCTGGCAAGACAAGTGCTACAGGACCTTTAGTGAGTACACCTAACCCGGCAAATACATAAGCTACAATCATAGCATATGGTTTCTGTTCCACCATCCCCTTATAGGAGTAAATCATGACCATCAATGTCGTATATAGTAAGACCATATCTGTAATAATGCCATGAGCTACGGTCCAGAACATGAGAGATGTACCCAGAACAGAACCACCGATGAGCCCTAAAGCCCACTTACCGCTTATAGTGCGCATCGATTGATACATGGTCGCTACTGACAAAGCGCCAAAGATAGCACTTGGTAGACGAACCACCCAATCGGCGATACCAAAAAGTTTAAAACTAAGGGCGATAAGCCAATAAATCATAATCGGTTTGTCGTACCAATAGGTACCATAAATTTGAGGAGACAGCCAATCACCAGAAAGAACCATTTCCTTCGCGGTTAACGCGTAATTAGATTCAACAGGATCGGTAATAGGCAACATATTATTGCCGAACATGTAGAACACGAGCCACACAATAAACATGACTGGTGTTAAGCGAGAGAGTTTCATAAGGCCCCTCCTTATCGACGATTGCGATAATATTTAAAGCCCAGTACTGCAGCTATAATAACAAACACAACAATCATAACAATCAAGAATTCATGATTGTATTCGATAAGATCTTGCCAATTTTCACCAAGTATCTTGCCAAGGTAAACGAGCAAAATCGTCCAAGGAATCGTACCAAGAACTGTCCAAATGATGAAGTGCCACATTGGATAGCGCGCCATACCTGCTGGGAAAGAAATGAAGGTACGAACACCAGGTAAAAGACGACCAAAGAATACGGCCGCACCACCGTATTTATTGAACATCTTTTCTGCTAATTCAAATTTATGTTCATTAAAGAATACATATTTACCGTATTTCAATAATAGAGGACGACCACCATATTCACCCATCCAGTAGGATAATACAGAGCCAACAATCCCCGCCAAAGTACCTACGACCATCGTCGTATGCATATCAAATACGCCCTGAGCAATCAGATATCCTGCAAAACCAAGGACGATTTCACTCGGAATAGGAATGTTAGCATTTTCCAAAACCATTGCAATAAACATGGCTGCATAGCCATACGTTTCCATAAATGAAATAATATATTCCACTGTTTTACCCCTTTTTAATCCCCATATGGGTCCATTATGCACAAATTTTTGGGCATAGTATTTTCATCATTACCATACCTGTTCGGTATACCTTATATTTTACCATAATAAAAAGGCCCTCACCACAAGGTGAAAGCCTTTTTACCATTTAACTGTATACGATTATTGCAATTCAGTAGTTTGAGTTGTTACTTCACGAGCCGTAGTAAATGCAGCAAGTTCTGCATCACCAGAACCAAGGATTACTTTGTTAGCTACTAGCGCATTAGCCGCTGTTTTAGCATCTTGTAAAGTAATTCCAGCACGAGGAGCACTAATTGTGACTGATGTGCTTTTACCACCGACCGTAGAAAATGTAAGATATACAACGCGTTTTTCCGCCATGTGGGCGCCTCCTTTCACGTTTCATAAACAAGTTCTCGAATATAGATAGAATAGGATGATCTTTGTAGCTCTGTAGCTCTGTAACTCTGCAATTCTGTAGTTACACTAATTATACTTAGATTAAATATATCTATCTACATTCATATCAATAAGGATGGGAATGTGTGGACTTGCGATTGCTACACCCTTTTACGACTATGTAAGGATGTATGAAATCAGCAATTTAGGATGTGTTTGGAGCAACTAAAACAAGAATATGTAGATAATCTACAATTAATGTCCTAAAGATACTTCATTGACGCGGACCACGTCGGACAAACTGTGGTCATACAAGGCTGCCAGCGCATTACCAACGGTTTTCACATTATCGTCGGACGCTTCTTCTGCAACACGTGTATAGGTTACGTCTTTGTACTTCGGCGCATCTTCGGTACCGATGTTAAAACGCAACACCAATTTAGTGCGTTTAATGTTAGCCATCGTATCACCTCCTTTCACCCTCTTATATTCCTGAGGGTCCCTCTCGACAACCCCCGCTAGAGTAATTAAGGTAATCATTGTGAAAGTTTGGGAATTACAGCTTCAACTCTGTACTTATTGCAGTATTAAAACAATACGACTTTTATAAATACAAAAAGACCTTTACCAATTCCTAGTTATACAAATATATAAATAGGAACCGTAAAGGTCTATAAACACTATAGAGCACCATTAGCAATAGTACCGGTATGTTAAAACGCTTAAATTCAACACTATTCGGTTTTCAAGGCCAACATGAAGTCATAAGCTTTAACAGCTGCTTCTGTATCTACAAAATGGAACGGATTTAGCATACGACAGAACTTAAAAAGACATTCGTGTTTGCGTAAGATTTCTTTTACATGCAATACCGTATCACGTGCTGTACGGGCTGAACTATAACCATTCATCATGGCGTATAGATAAGAAATCGGTAGGTTGTCCTCACGCAAGTAACTGTGAACAAAGATAAGTAAATCCCAACCTTGCGGTGTTAATTCAGGCCAACGACGGCCATTTTCCCAATCTAGCAACGTAATCTTATCAGTATCTGGATCATAGGTAATATCACGCATGGCAGGACGCCCATGAGATAAACCATAGTCATGTAACTGACCTAAGGTCTTCCCAAATATATAAAAGATATGTGTTACCATATCATCCAAACTATCGTCATCAGGATGTTGCGCAGGCAATTGACTATAATAAGTTAAAGTATTACCACACGCTTCGGTAACAAAGTAATGTTCTCTAAAGCCTGCAATCGTTGGTGCTACAGGCAACTGTGTATTCACAAAGGAAATTTTATAGAACTCATAATCAAAAGAAGCTCTAGGAGCTGGCTTAATCCAACTAGAGCGATGATTACTAATATCTTGTTTTACATAATATTTTTGGTTATTAAATTCTACAGGAAAAACGCGATGGTCTTTCTCTTGATCGATCATCCGATCGATATATTCTAATAGCATATCATTCATTATATCCTCCCTGTATATAGCACTTAATAATGTTAAAAATCCCTTTTACATAATCGTTCACTTAAAGTAGATGTTCTATATACAACGAATCTCCCTATCGTATAAGTTCTACATTATAAGCCCAACATTATTGTGATTTATGAACTAATGCTGTTATATAAGTCATTGTTCATATAGTGTATACAATCAATATGCTCATTATACTATAATTCTCAATTGATATCAAAATCAAATTTATTTATAAAACTAGTATTTAATAGAAAAACCCCCTAGCCTAAGCTAGGGGGTTCTTCTGGTAATTATGATAATAGGTTTAGATATAGGACAATGCTAGGACCAACTGAGGTCGCGTCCTAAATCAAACGAATTAACCTACGAATTTAGTCACTGCTGCAGTGTCAGTTAAGTGACGTTTAGGCATACCCATTTCATCAGGGGAGATGCCAAGAGCAAGACCCACTAATTGGGACATGTGCAAGATTGGCATATCTTTGCCACCGCCAACAACTTCTTTAGCTTCTTTTTGGAACATATCAAGTTGCATTTGGCAAAGTGGGCAAGGAGTTACTACGCAATCTGCGCCTTCTGTAGCTGCATCTTTGTTGATGGAGCCAGTCATTTGCATTACGGAATCATGTGCAGGGTATACAGCATGGAAACCGCAGCAATCGAGCTTACGGGAGAAGTCGATTGGTGTAGCACCGATAGCGGAAATCAATTCTGCTAAGGATGTAGGCATTTGATAATCTTCGAAGCCCAATTCAGTTTGAGGACGAAGAATATGGCAACCATAGTATTCAGCTACACGTAAACCAGTTAAAGGTTTAACAACTTTAGCTTTCAATTTGTCCAAACCGTAATCGCGGATCAATACCCACAAGAAATGAGTAATATCAGTTGTACCGCGGTATTGTTTACCGATTTGAGCTAATTTTTTGTTAACTTCGTTCTTTTCTTTTTCGTTTTTATCAAGCTCGTTTTTAGCTTCACGAAGCATCAAAGTACAAGTGTTACATACAGTTAAAAGGTTCAAACCTTTTTCTTCTGCTAATGCAATGTTACGTGCGTTTGTAGCAAGTGTAATTTCTGGAGCGATGTCTTGAACGTGGGACGCGCCGCAGCAAGTCCAGCCGTCAAGCTCTTCCAACTCGATGCCTAATTTTTTAGCTACAGCAACTGTTGCTAAGTAATCTTCTTTGGCAGCGCTTTCAAGAACGCAACCTGGGAAAAATGCGTATTTCATTATTTGCTTACCTCCTCAGCTGCTTTCATAAGTCTGCGAACACCATCAATACCGTTTACAGGTTTTTGAGGTACTACAAGTTCAAATGGATTGATTTTGCTGTGTTTCCACAAACGTAAAGCATAGAATGCTTGTTTAGCGGAATCAACAACGCCATCAGATTTCAAGCTCATAGATACTTCTTTCAAGCGACCAGTTTTGTAAAGGTCGTCTTTGAAAGCAACCGCATGGCGAACGCCTTTGCTGTTAGTAAGACCAGCTTTAGTAGCTTCTTTACGCAAGTTAGAAATATCCACAGCAGGTTTTAAGTGTTTAGGACAACGGGAGATACAGTTCATGCAGTGAACGCATTTCCAAAGACCGTTGTCAAATGCAGGTTGAATGTGAGCCATAGGTGCATCATCACGGCTATCCAATACGAAACGGTTAGCTTTTGTGAATACATATGGTTCTAAGAAGTCGTCTTGACGTGCAGTCAATTTGTTACATTCAGATGCACAGCAACCGCAAAGGATACATTCTGTACCAGCAACGAATTTTTTGAAATCAGCTGGAGTTTGGCGAACAATTTTGTCACCTTCGTTGAATTCAGCTTTAAGGAAAATCCAAGGAGCAACCAATTTCAAACGATCAACTTTTGCTTCCCAGTCAACAACTAAGTCACGGATAACGCGGAAGTTGCCGATAGGTGCAATTGTTAATTCATCAGTACCATAACGTTCTGTCAATTCGTCGATTTTAGCTTCGCAACCAAGCATTGCTTCGCCATTTACGCGAACGGAGCAAGCGCCGCAAACTGCGGAACGACAAGCTGCCAAGAATGTTAATGTTGGATCTTGAGTGTCTTTAATTTTTTGAAGGCCCCAAAGAATTGTACGGTCAGCTTCATAGTCGAATTTGAAAGTCTGTACAAACGCGCGACCTTGTTGGTAACGGTGGATATGATAGGTGATTTGTCTCATCTTAGTACTTCCTTTCTTGTGGTTCGTATTTAGTGAACACTACGTCGCGTTCTGTTAATTCGTACTCGCCATTTGCACCCAATTTGATCAAAGAGTGTTTTAAGTATCTTTCATCATTACGTTTTGGATGGTCTTCACGGATATGAGCACCACGAGATTCACGACGGTGTAAAGCGCCCATAGCAATAGCTTTCGCTACTGTTAACATGGAACCGATTTCACAATAGTTTACGAATGCCATGTTGTAAGTACGTTCAGGGTCACCTACATAACAAGTTTTGTAATCTTCCATCAATTGGTCGATTTCTTTTAATGCTTCAGTGATACCTTGCTCGTTACGGAAGATACCTACTTTATTCCACATTGCATCAGCCAATGCATCGCGGATTTCAACTACAGGACGGCCGCCTTCACGAGTAGTTACTTCAGTGAATTTAGCTTCCCAAGCTTTAGCAGCTGCAGCCAATTCTGCATCTACGTTAGGTTGTTCATGTGTTTCAGCATAGTCAGCTGCACCAGCACCGGATACTTTACCGAATACTACGCCGTCAGCCAAGGAGTTACCACCTAAGCGGTTAGCACCGTGGATGGAGATACAAGAAGCTTCGCCGGAGGAGAACAAACCAGGCACTTCACATGCACAAGTTTTGTAGTCAACTACGTCGATACCGCCCATTGTATAGTGACATGTTGGACGAATAGGTACTGGTTGTACTAATGGATCGCAATGTTCGAAAGTCATAGCTAAGTCACGAATACCATGAAGTTTTTCGATGATAACTTCAGGACCTAAGTGACGAAGATCAGCTACTACGTATGCGTTAAGACCAGAACCGAAACCACGACCTGCAGCGATTTCATCTTCGATTGCTTTCGCTACAACGTCACGGGATGCCAATTCCATTTTGTTAGGCGCATATTTTTTCATGAAACGTTCGCCTTCAGCATTAAGAAGGTAACCACCTTCACCACGAACCGCTTCAGACATCAAGATACCAGTACGACCAAGACCAGTTGGATGGAATTGGATCATTTCCATATCTTTCAATGCATTACCAGCGCGGAATGCTGCTGCCATACCATCGCCTGTGGAAAGGAATGGGTTTGTAGTACGAGTCCAGAAAATACGACCTGCACCACCAGTAGACAAGATAATTGCTTTTGCTTTAATTTGCTCTACTTTACCTTCTTTCATGTTCCACACAACTGCGCCACCAACGTGACCATTTGCGTCTTTAACAAGATCTAAAAGGTACCATTCTTGTAAGAAGTGTACGCCTTCTTTCAAGCATTGTTCATAAGTAGTGTGCAAAATTACGTGACCAGTTTTATCCGCAGAATAGCAAGTACGTGGATAAGATTGACCACCGAAGTTACGTTGAGCAATTTTGTTTTGCTCTGTACGAGAGAATGGAGCACCCATGTGGTCCATTTCAAGTACGCCTTCTGGACAACGAGAGCAGAAGAATTCGATCGCATCTTGGTCACCAAGATAGTCAGAACCTTTTACTGTATCGAAAGTATGCGTTTCAACAGTATCTTCAGCTGCTACGTTGTTCAAACATGCATTGACACCGCCTTGCGCCATTGCTGTTGCTGAACGGGTTGGGAAAATTTTAGTAATAAGAGCTACTTTTAAGCCTTTGCGACGACCAACTTCAAGAGCCGCGCGTTGACCAGCGCCACCGCTACCTACTACTAGAACATCAAACTGTTCCATAATGACCTCCTCATAACTACCTATTAATAAGAAAACTTGTTAGACTATCTCATTTCAAAAACTTATAAAAATTTTTGATAACCTAATCATTTTTCTTTCAAGAAAAACCTCATACTTATGCGATTTTTCTATTTCTTTACCTATAATTATAGAGAGCATTTTTAGTCATGTCTAAACCCTATTATGCATAATTAATTTTGATTAATCTAATTGATAATTTATTTCACTTAATGTTTTTTAGGTAAAATTATGAGAAAAAAAAATTGTAATATGAATAATTTTCACAAGAACTTAAGGATATTACGAAAGTAGTTCGGTTCCGAAATTTTTGTATATTTTTATTTCTCCTAACACATATGCGATCCCCATAAATACTAGCTTTTTACTTTCTCCCAACTGTTCATAATAATTAATATCCGTTAAATTCCTACTAAAACTACCTCGAATTTAACTATCGAAAGTCATCGGTTTTTTTCACCCATAACAAGTATTTATCTCTGTGATAATAATTATCACAAGTTTTTTTAGTGATTTCTTTCACATCATCCAAAATCAATAAAATCTTAGTCATCTATGCGCATACGGCAATCTTCGATATAGTTCATCTTCATTCATTAGTACAATTCATTAACTTTCAGTATTTCTCCATTTTTAGGGTTTCAAAACATGAAGAAGAGGCTTATAAACTCGCATAGACATTCATCTTTTGCTCATTCCTATTGTATAAGGTATGATAATAGATAAATAAGTTATATAATATTATATATATAGTCACCTTATATGGTGTTGTGGCTTTCACAATAAAAGAAAGCTTATATATATAATGACTATATTATAGTAGTTGGAGAGCTATATATTTAACTCATACATAAGGAGAACAGAGAATGAAAATTTTACTTGTAGAAGACGAAGAAATGCTGAATGGCATTACGGCCAAATATTTGCGTGCTGAGAATATGACTGTTGATACATGCTTCAACGGTCAACAAGCGATTGATTATGTTAACACATCTAGCTATGACGTTATCGTAATGGATATTATGATGCCGATCCTCGACGGCATTAGTGCTCTTGCACAAATGCGTAACGATGGCAATACAACACCTGTGTTGCTTTTAACAGCAAAAGATTCCTTGCAAGATAAAGTAACCGGCCTTAATACTGGCGCTGACGACTATCTTGTAAAACCTTTTGATCTTGAAGAATTGACAGCTCGTATTTATGCATTGGCTCGCCGTAATGCGCGTCATGCACAAAACGACATCCATGTTGGTCCTCTTACTATTAATGTTCCACAACGTACAGTTAAACGCGATGGCGAAACGATTACATTGACAGCAAAAGAATTCGACCTCTTATTCTATTTAGCAAGTAACGAAAATATCGTATTGTCTCGTCAACAAATTCTTGACCACGTTTGGGAATACGATTATGAAAGCTACTCTAACCTCATCGACGTATACATTAAAGATTTGCGCAAAAAAATCGATACCGATGAGAATGTGAAACTCATTCAAACGGTTCGTGGAGTAGGGTATGTCCTCAAAACTGAAAACTAACGATCCCCACCGGGATTTGGACACCATGTCCGGGGCAGCCACCGATTTATTCAATCGGCTGCCCCTAACCTTTAAAATTATGTCTTGGTATACCATCTTTTTGCTCATCATTTTGATGGTTGCTTCCGCATGGATTTATGCATATACACATGAGTCCGATAACAAGGAAGTACGAGAACGTTTGCAGCAGCAAGCGATGATTATGGCTACGGATATTCGAAAGTTTAAACCCTATCAAGATAATACATTCTTCTTCGTATCCACCCAAGACGGTTATATTATTAAAGGCGCCTTACCGGATGGTTTCCCTAATCAAACAGTCCTTTCCTTAGGACAGGTTGGAGAAATCGCTGTTGGTGATGACACCTTCTACTACTACGATACACCGGTTAACGAACCGAATTATCGTGGTATTTTGCGTGCCGTTACAAAGGTAAAAACAGCGTCTAAAAAGACTGAAAACCTTTTATACAGCTTACTATTAGGAGATGTTATATTCTTACTGATCTCCTCACTAGGTGGTTATCTATTTATCAAGAAAGGGCTTAAACCAGTCCGAACCTTGACCAAAACAGCTAAAGTTATCGGTAAGAACAACGACTTGAGCCGCCGTATCGACATTCCACCGCGCACTGCGAAGGATGAAATCTACGAACTAACTACGACATTCAATCGCATGATTTCAGGTCTTGAAGATTCTTCAAACCGTGAAAGACAGTTTAGTTCTGACGTTTCGCACGAGTTGCGGACACCGATTGCGGTTATTAAAGCAGAAAGTGAATTTGCTTTAAAATACGGCCGCACCGAAGACGATTTGCGGGAAGGTTTGACACATATCTTAGAACAAGCTAAGTTTATGACCAATCTCGTAAGCCAATTGCTTGATGTAGCTCGCCTAGAGAATGCACAAGATCTTACCTTCGCCCCTGTAGATGTATCAGGGATGCTGACGAATATGGTTCATGACTATACTCGACTTTGTGCAGAAAACACAGAAAAGCAAATCACCATAACATCTCAAATTGAGCCAAATTTACGCATGACGGCTCACGAAGTATCCTTGCGTCGAGCTATTACAAACTTAGTGGATAATGCCATTAAGTTTACAAATACTACCATCGATATTTCAGCAAAACTCGTAGGTCATGAACTCGTTATTACCGTGTCAGATAATGGTATCGGTATCGAGCAAGAAAACCTAGAGCACATTTGGGACCGCATGTATCAAACGGAACAATCCCGTAATAAAAAATCAAACCACGGTATCGGCCTCGGCCTGTACTTTGTAAACAAAGTTATTAGCTTGCACCACGGCACAGTAACAGCCACTAGCGAACCGCAAGTAAAAACTACGTTTACCGTGCGATTACCGTACAATCAAAGTGAAGAATAAACTAAAGGGACTGACCAATGGTCAGTCCCTTTGCTGTTATCTAATTTTATGGGTTATAGGACAAAACGTGTTGGTTTTATAGGGGATGGAGCCAGTAAATTACTGCTTCCATCGCCATTTTAAGTTCAAGAAAACCTAGAGCACATTTGGGACCGCATGTATCAAACGGAACAATCCCGTAATAAAAAATCAAACCACGGTATCGGCCTCGGCCTGTACTTTGTAAACAAAGTTATTAGCTTGCACCACGGCACAGTAACAGCCACTAGCGAACCGCAAGTAAAAACTACGTTTACCGTGCGATTACCGTACAATCAAAGTGAAGAATAAACTAAAGGGACTGACCAATGGTCAGTCCCTTTGCTGTTATCTAATTTTATGGGTTATAGGACAAAACGTGTTGGTTTTATAGGGGATGGAGCCAGTAAATTACTGCTTCCATCGCCATTTTAAGTTCTTTTGATAAACTTAGAGGGTGGACAAAATGTGTTGGTAAAAAGTCCCAAACCCCTTGATTTTACTGGCTTCAATAAGGTTATATCTTCTTAGAAAATCGTGTTCTAAGTGGAGGGAATAATCATGCTGGTAAGATGTATAAATTGTGGATTTTCTTGTCAAAAATATGGGAAAACTAAAGCTGGATCACAACGATGGCATTGTAAGCAGTGTAACATCACCTTTACACAAACTATTGATAATACTACTAAATGTTTTCATCGATTTCTAAATTGGTTATTTAGTAAAGAAACACAACAGGACATGCCTGGGCAGGGCCGTACATTTCGTAGACAGATAGCTGATTTCTGGCAAATATGGCCTATGCCGCCCAAAATTGAA